>JAFAQA010000307.1 GCA_019246665.1 Hyphomicrobiales bacterium | reverse complement strand
TCACTCACGGACGACGCCAACTCGATGTCGGATCGCTCGGTTATCGGCGAGTGCCCGAGTGGGGACTGTGGATCTCGAACGCTTCTGGCGCGTTACCCCCTTGCCAAAGCCGAAATCGACCCATCAGCGGCAGCTCGACCGCGTCCCAGCCTTACCGGAGGCGAGCCGCGACCTTTCCCGGCCACCCGTATCAGCAAGTGCTTGGTGCATCGGCCACAATCATCGAATTTCGATCGAGATTTCGTGTATTTCGCAGGGAACCTAGCTGGCACCCCCCGGCTTTATTAGCGGAAGGCTGTGGGATAGGCGTGAACGCCTCGGCCGGCGCCAATTCTCCCGGGTTCCTCGGGGGAATGAGCGGCCCGAAAGCCAAGCCTCTCCCTCATATGTACAGGATCGGAGGTACGTCATGTTGCGGACAAAAGCATTGGCCTTAGGCCTCATGCTTGCGGCTTCGGCTGCAATCTTGCCTCAGAGCGCCTCAGCAAGGCCCTGGGGATGGCACGGCGGCGGGTGGCATGGCGGCTGGCACCATGGCGGGGGATGGGGATGGGGCGCCGCGGCTCTGGGGAGCGGGCTCGCCCTTGGGGCTTTGGCCACTGCCCCCTATTACGGCGGCTACTACGGGTACCCGGCTTACCCTTACGCGTATGACTATCCGGGCTATGCCTATGGCTACGACTATCCCTATTACGGCTACGGGTACTCGACTTACCCGCGTTGCCATTACGAGGGTTACGTTCGGGTCTGCCACTAAGGGTGAATGGTCTGGAAAGTAGAGTGAGTGCTCCCGGCGGGCGAGTTCCCATGCGCCGGGCAGGAAGAACACCGAAGGGACGTCGCGCTTCTTGTGCGGCGTCCCTTTCTCATGGGCAACTCTGCGATCAGAGGGAGGAATACATGTCTTCAGCGGCAGGCAAGACACTGCCGAGCACGACGACCTTCGAGCCGATCCGAACGCGATCGTAAAGGTCGATCACGTCCTGGTTGATCAGGCGGATGCACCCTGACGACACGCGGGTGCCGATGGTCCAGGGCTCGTTCGTCCCATGGATGCGATAAAGCGTGTCCCTCGTCCCCTGGTAAAGATACATGGCGCGAGCACCGAGCGGATTATCGAGCCCGCCCGGCATGCCTTCTGCGTAATCCTCGAGTTCCGGCTGCCGACGGATCATTTGCGGGGGCGGCGTCCAATTCGGCCACTCGGATTTGCGCCTGACATTCGCGACGCCGCTCCAGCCGAAACCTTCGCGGCCGACGCCGACGCCGTATCGGATGGCCCGACCAGCCCCCTCGACGTAATGCAAATGCCGGCTCCCCGGATCGACGATGAGAGTGCCTGGCGCTTCGTGTCCCTCATAAGACACCTCTTGGCGCAAATAGGCCGGGTTGATGGTCGTAGTGTTGACCGGAGGAATGAGGAAGCCGTCATCCTCGATCGGGCCATACCCGCTGGCAAATCCGAATCCCGGAGACGGGTAGCGGCGCGTCATGAGGCGCGGCGCGCATGCGCCGAACGAAAGAGGCAGGCCCGCAACGACGACACGCCGGCTCAGTGTTCTCATCTTGTGATCCTTTTGGGCCGCGGGACGGAACTCTCGAATCCGCTGGAGTGTTCCCGAAATAGCAATGATGTCATTCCAGAATCGTGCCGTTTTCGGGAAAATCCACGCGGCACAGCCTTGAAAATCGCCTTCATCTTGGAACACATTGAGCTGCGGGAGCGACAAGGGACGCGGCGAGAGATCGCGCGAAGCTCTTGATCGGGCGCCTTCGAGCGGCGGGTGCCGCCCCCGATCTGGAGATAGCGGCCGAAGTAACGAGCGGCCCGCGCCCCTTGCCCGCCGCATCCAGCGCATGAGCCCGGCGAGGCTCATGCGCGCGACCTGGCATTTTGTGGATCCCAGGGCGAGGGCGAGACGATGCGAGCGGGACGCCGCTCTCCCAAAACCGCCACCTCGACGGCTGTTCCTGTCATCGCATGCGGGGCCATCACATAAGCCTGGGCGAAGCAATCCCCGATGCTGTGAGCATGCGCCGCACTGGTGATGCGCCCGATAGGCTTCCCCTTATGATAGACGGTCTCATGCTGATAGGGGTTCGCCTCCCTCGAAGCCATGCGCAGCGCGACGAGCTGACGAGAGACCCCATTCGAGAGCTGTTTCAGCAGCGGCTCGCGCCCGATGAAGTCGGGCTTTTGTGAATCGATGAAATGTCCAAGCCCGGCCTCGACAAGCGTGTGCTCACGGGTGAGCTCGCGCCAGAACGCCGGGTGGCTCTTCTCCATGCGCAACGCGTCCACCGCGCGACTGCCGATCAAGGCTACGCCGTGCTCCGCACCTTTCGCGAGAAGCGCCTCCACGATGTGGTTTTGAAGGTTGAGCGGATGATGCAGCTCCCAGCCGAGCTCGCCGACGTAATTCACGCGCATCGCGAGGATGTCGGAGGCGAGGCCTAGCGTGATGGTGCGCGCCGACCACCAAGGGAATGCCGCATTCGCGAGATCGGCGTCGCTCAGGCTGGCAAGGAGGTCTCGAGCTTTCGGTCCCACCACGGCGAAGGCGCCCAAGGCGGCGGTCACGTTCCTTAAGCTCACGCTGCCGTCCCTCGGCAGAGCCTTGGTGAGCACGTCGAAGTCATGCCGTTCCGTGATGGTCGGGCCCACAAGATAGAAGCGATCCTCGGCAAGGCGAGTGACCGTAAATTCGCAAAGCACGCCTCCGGCCGGCGTAGGCAGATAGCCAAGCCTTATCTTTCCCTGCCGATCCGGCAGGCGGCTCGCGAGCTGTCGGTCAAGCCAAGCTGCGGCCCCGCGGCCGGAAAGCTCGTATTTGCCCGCCGGTGTGAGGTCATAGAGACCGACCCGCTCGCGGACGGCGCGGCACTCCTCGCGCACATGCTCGAAATAATTACTGCGCCGATAGCTGTGGCGATCCTTGCGCTCCACACCCGCGGGCGCGAACCAGCGTGGGATTTCCCAACCGTAAGTGACGCCGAAGACAGCCCCATGCCGCTCCATCTTGTCATGGCAAGGCGAGGTCTTCAGCGGCCGCGCTGCCGGCCATTCCCAATCCGGGTAATTGATGCCGAAGTTGTTGGCGAAGGCCTCTCGGCTCTTGATGCTGGCATAGCGCTTGTTGGCATAAGCGCCGAACCGGCGTGGATCGAGCTCGTGCAGATCGATGCCGGGTTCACCATGCATGATCCATTCGGCGAGGGAGTGGCCCACCCCGCCTCCCATGGCGATGCCGCCCGTGAACCCTTCCGCGAGCCAGATATTGTTCAAGCCCCAAGCGGGGCCGACGAGGGGCCGGTTGTCCGGCGTGACGGCGATCGGGCCCGATACGCAAGTCTTGATGCCGACCGTTCCCAAGCGCGGCACGCGCGCGACCGCCCGTTCGAAATGCGGAAGCGTCGCGTCGAGATCGGGCGCCAAGAGCTCGCCCGCATAGTCGGCGGGCACGCCATCGAGCGCCCATAGAGGCGGGTTCTCGTCATAAGGGCCGAACATCAAGCCCCTGCCTTCCTCGCGAATATAGCCTTGCACTGTGTCGTCGCGCAGGATCGGCATCTCGGGCAAACCTTGCTTGCGGCGCTCGACCAGCTCGGCGAGATCCTCGGTCACGAGATATTGGTGCACGACCGGAACGACCGGAAGGTCGAGCCCGACCAAAGCGGCCGTCTGCCGTGCAAAGCTTCCGGTGGCGAGGACGACGTGCTCTGCCGTGATGTCGCCTCGCGTCGTGCGGACCCGCCACTCGCCACCGGGCGTCGGATCGATGCCGGTCACCTCGGTTTGGCGGTGGATCTCGGCGCCGAGCAGCCGCGCCCCACGGGCGAGAGCTTGCGTCACATCGGCGGGCGCCGCATGCCCATCCTCGGGGTGATAGAGCGCACCCGTGAGGTCGCTCGTGTTCTCGACGAGCGGCCAGAGGCGGCGCACTTCAGCAGGTCCGACGATCTCCGCGTTCGCGCCGAAACTATCGGCAATGTCCTTGTAGTGGAGAAATTCGTCGAGACGATCCTTGGTGGATGCGAGGCGCAGCGTGCCGGAAGGATGAAAGCCGACCGCCTGGCCCGTCTCTGCCTCCACCGTCGCATAGACCTGGTGACTGCGAATGTAGAGCTTGCTTGCGTAATAGCTCGTCGAATAGATCGACATGAGCCCCGCCGCATGCCAAGTCGATCCTGAGGTCAATTCGCGGCGCTCGAGCAATGCGACATCGGACCAACCATCCTTGGCGAGCGCATAGAGGATATTCACGCCGACGACGCCGCCCCCGATCACGACAACGCGAGCATGGCCTTTCATGCGCGGCTCCGGCGCCCGGGCTTCACGGCGATGTCTCCGCTCTCGGGCGGTTGTTGTCACCGGCTGGGCTCGACGTCGCCTCTCGCTGCGCAGGCCCAAGATCGGCGGGCGCTATGTGGCAACGATAGCGATGCCCTTCGCGGTCTTCCTGCCAGGGTGGGTTGCGCTCGCGACAGATGTCGCCGAGGAAGCGCGGACAGCGGGTATGAAATCGACAGCCCGAGGGCGGATTCGCCGGGTTCGGCATGGTGCCCGACAATTTAATTCGAGGCCCCTGGCTCTCATCGATGGCCGGCATCGCGGAGAGAAGCGCCTCGGTATAGGGGTGGTGCGGCGGGCTGAAGACTTCCTGCGCGGGGCCGATCTCGATGATCTGGCCGAGATACATCACCGCAATGCGATCGGCGAGGTAACGCACCACGCCGAGATCATGCGAGATGAAGAGATAGGCGACACGCTGCTTCGTTTGCAGATCGACCAGCAGGTTGAGGATCGTCGCCTGCACCGAGACATCGAGCGCCGAGGTCGGCTCATCGCAAAGAACGAGCGCCGGCGAGCCGGCGAAAGCGCGGGCAATCGCCACGCGCTGCTTCAGCCCGCCCGAGAGGAAGGACGGCTTGAGATCGAGATGATGCGGACGCAATTGCACGGCCGCCGCGAGCGATGTGACGCGCCGCTCCCTATCCACGGCGGAGCCGCCGGCCGAGAGGAGCCGCGCGGCACGCGTGAGAATGCGTCGCGCCGTGTGGCTCGGATTGAGCGTGGTGTCGGGGTTTTGGAAGACCATCTGCAGCTTGCGGCGCAGCTGCGGCTCTCGCCAATCCGCGAGTCGCGCAAGCTTGCGGCCGGCAAAATCGATCTCGCCTCCGGATGCGTCCAACAGGCCGACCACGCATTTCGCCAGCGTCGATTTTCCGCTCCCGGATTCCCCGACAAGCCCGAGGACTTCTCCAGCTTCGAGCTCGATCGAAACATCATCGAGAGCGACGACCTGATTGGCCCCCGCACCATAGCGCTTGCTCAAGCGCTCGACCCGCAACAGATCTCCTTCGCTGGCGCCATTTGCCGGCGAGCTCGGCAACGCCTCCGCGCTTTGCGGAATGCTGGGAACCTCGTCATGGTAGAAGCAGCGGCTCACGCGACGCGGGCCGGAAATAAAAGCGGGAGGATCCTCTTCTCGGCACCGAGCCCGCGCGATGGGGCAGCGCGGCGCGTAGACGCAACCTTGAACCGCAAGCCCCAAAGGCGGCAGTGAGCCGGGGATCGGGTCAAGCCGATTCGCATCCTTGCGCATGATGCGGTTGGGGACGCAGCGCGTGAGCCCGAGCGTGTAGGGGTGGCGCGGATCGGAGAAGATCTCCCGCGAAGGCCCTTCCTCGATCAGCCGTCCCGCGTAAAGGACGCCCACGCGCTCGCACATGCGCGCGACAATGCCGAGATTATGGCTGATAAAAAGGATCGAAGCGCTGAACTTGCTGCGCAAGCGGGCGACGAGATCGAGGACCTCGGCTTCCACCGTGGTGTCGAGCCCCGTCGTCGGCTCATCGAGCACGAGGAGGTCCGGGTTGGTGGCGAGCGCCATGGCGAACATGACGCGCTGTTGCTGGCCGCCGGAGAGCTCATGCGGATAGCGCCGCAGCATGCGGGCCGGATCGGCGATCTGCACCGTTTCCAGCATCGCGGCGGCGGCGTCCGTCGCCGCGGCGGCGTCGAGGCCGCCGTGGAAGCGGTAGACCTCGGCGATTTGCCGGCCGATGGTGAGGGACGGGTTGAGGGCGCTGCCCGCGTCCTGATACACCATCGCCATCCGATTGCCGCGCAGGCTGCGAAGCTGCGCTTCGCCGGCCGTTGTGAGATCCACTTCTTGCAGCCTGATCCGTCCGGCCTCGATGCGAGCATTGGCCGGCAGATAGCACATCACGGCCATGGCGACGGTGGTCTTGCCGCATCCCGATTCGCCGACAAGCCCGTAAGCTTCGCCAGGCTCGATGTGAAATGACACATCGGTCAAGACGGGCAACGCCCGGTCGCGCCGCAGATAGCTTATCGTCAGATGCTCGATGGCGAGAGCACCGCTTTGGGGAAGGCTCGCCAATGGCTGTGGCGTGCTCATTCCTCGAGCACCTGCCGCAAGCCGTCGGCGATCAAGTTGACGCCGACGATCAAGGTCGCGAGTGCCGCCGCGGGGAAGAGGACTTCCGAGGGGGCAGTTTGCAAAAAGACGCGGCCGATGCTGATCGTCAGCCCCCAATCCGGCGAGGGCTGCTGGATGCCGAGCGCCAGGAAGGACAAGGTTGCCGAGGTGAAGATCGCGTAACCCAAGCGAATCGTGATCTCGACCGCGATCGGCCCCGTGATGTTCGGCAGGATCTCGACGAACATGATGTAGAGATCCGAGTTTCCGAGAAGCCTTGCCGCGGCCACATATTCGCGCTGGCGTTCGACGAGGACGGCCGAACGCACCGTGCGCGCCACGATGGGCGTGAAGACGATGCCGATCACCAGAATGACGTTGGTGATCGACGGCCCCAGAATGGAGATCACCAGAACCGCGATGATGATCAGCGGGAAGGCGAGCAGCGCATCCACGACGCGCATCGCAATGTCATCAGCGAGGCCTCGATAAAATCCCGTGAAAAGCCCGACGAGGATGCCGCCCGCCACCCCGATCGCCGTGGCGAGCGGAGCGACCGTCAAGGTTGGCCTCGCGCCGGCGAGCGTGCGCGAGAAGATATCGCGTCCGAGATCATCGGTGCCGAAGAGATGCTCCGCGGATGGAGGCTGCAGCGTCGCCGGCGAGACGAGGCCCTCGGGATCATAAGGGACGAAGAGGGGCCAAAAGATCGCGTCGAGCACCCAGAACAGGACGATCGCCGCGCCGATCACGAACGTCTTCGAGCGCCACAAGGCGCGAAGCACTTCCCTGGCGCGCCCGGAGGCGAGGCCGCTCAATTCCGATGCGCTCTTCAGCCCGGCATCGAGGATTTCACCCGGCCGCTCGGCCGGGAGTGGCGCCGGCATTTCGCCGCGACTAACGCTCGAGAGGCCTGTGTTAGGCGGCAAGGCGGACACGAGGATTGAGCAAAGTGTAGAGGACGTCGGCAAGAAGCGTCAGTGCCATATAGAGCACCGCCACCAGCAGAACGGTCGCCTGGAGAACCGGAAGATCATGCTGGACGGCGGAATCGAGCACGAGCTTGCCGATGCCTGGATAGTTGAAGAGCGTCTCAGTCACCACGAGGCCGCCAACCAGATAGCCGGTCTGCACGCTGATCACCGTGATCGTCGGCAGGAGGGAGTTGCGCAGCACGTGCTGCCAAATGACCGTGCGGCGCGGCAGTCCTTTGAGGATGGCGGTGCGCACATAGTTCGAGCGCAGCGACTCGATCGTGCCGGTTCTCGCCATGCGAGAGATGTAGCCGAAGAGGACGAACATCAGGGGGATCGACGGCAAGAGGAGCTGTCGGAACCAGTCCAGCGGATTGACGCTTGGCACATGCGAGGAGGCAGGCAGCCAGCCGAGCTCCACGGCGAAGATCACGAGCACCATAATGCCGGTCACGAACTCTGGAAGCGCGATGAGGGAAAGCCCCGCGACGGAGATCACGCGATCAGGCCATTTCCCGTAATTGAGCGCAGCGAGCACGCCGAAGCCGATGGATGTCGGCACGATGAGAAGAAGCGCGAAGCCGCCGAGGATGAGGGAATTGTAGAGCCGGTCGAAGGCGATCGCCGCAACCGGTCGGTGAAGCAAAAACGAGTTTCCCCAATCGCCGCGCATGAAGCCGCCGAGCCAGGTCGAGTAGCGTTCGAGAAGCGGGCGATCGACCCCGAGCTGATGGTCGAGCGCCCGCACCTGCACTTCGGTCGCGTAAGGGCCGAGAATGGCGCGCCCGACATCGCCGGGCATCACCTGCGCCACGAGAAAAAGGATGATCGAGACGCAAAACAGCGTCACGAAAGCCAAGACGAGACGTTTGGCGAGGAACCGACTCAACGCTTCGCGCAGCTCCTGTTATTCCCCGCCGAGCCCCCTACGACGACAGCCAGGTTGCCCTGAGATCGATGAAGTTGTCGGGCGCGGTCGGGAAGCCGTTCACTGCCTTCGTGGTCGCGCGCTGCGCCTCGATCCAATAGCTGATGATGACCGGGAGCTCCTCATGCTGAATCTTGGCGAGCTCGAGGGAGAGCTGCTGGCGCTTCTGATGATCGAGCTCGGCATTGTAATCGGCGAAAAGCTTGTCGAATTGCGGGTCGCTCCAATGCGCCGAGTTCCAGAGCGCGCCGGTCGGGAATTCGGGGATGATGGCCTGAGCCACCGTCCCGCGCGCCGCCCAATCGGTCTCGCCCATCGGCACCACGAGCCAAGGCTGATTGTCCCCTGACCCGTAATATTGATCGACCGGCATCACGTTCACGTTGAGGTTGATGCCGGCCGGCTTGCAATATTCGCGTAGCGCCACGGCATATTGCGGCATCTCGAGGTATTGCCCCGTGGTAAGGGTGACATCGACGCTGTTGACGCCCGCTTCCTTCAGCAGCGCTTTCGCCTTTTCGTAATCTTGCTTGCGCTGCGGGATCTCGCTGTTGGCGAGCTGCGTGTCGACATAGACCGGAGCAAAGCTGTGGTCGTTGGCGACCGTCGCCGCTCCGTTGAAGAGCGACTTCACGAGCGCCTCGCGGTTGATGCAGAAGGCGACTGCCTGACGCACGCGCTTGTCCATGAACGGCGCCTGATCGACGCGCATATGGATCGAGCGGTAGTCGGCCGAGGGGTGCCGCAGGATCTTGAAGTTCGGATTGTTCAGGATGGGCTCGCCGCCCTTGAGCGGGACCACCGGATAGATGTCGATGTCACCCGCCTGCATGGCGAGCACGGTTGCCGACTCCTCCGCGAAGTAGAGAACCTTCAACCCGTCGAGATAGGGCATGCCCTTGCCCCAGTAATCCTTGTTGGCGACGTAGTCTGCGTGCTGATGCGGCACATAGTCCTTGAGCACGAAAGGCCCCGTGCCGATGCCGCCTTTCGTGAAGGAGCCCATCTCGTAGTTCTTGGGAAGAATCGCCGACTGGTAGGCAAAGCCCGAGACGAGATAGGGGAAATCGACGAAGGGCTTGTCGAGGTGGAAGCGCACATCGGAATCGCTCACCTTCTCGACATTTCCGAAGGAAAGCACGCCTTTGTAGACGGAGCCGGCGGAGGAGCCGACCTTGGGATCAAGCAGGCGCTCGAAGGTCGCGACCACATCATCCGTCGTCAGCGCGGAGCCGTCATGCCATTTGACGCCCTGGCGGATGGTGAAGACCCAGGTCTTGGGATCCGGGTCGGCTTTCCAGGAGGTGGCAAGCCGCGGATCGAGTGTCCAATCCTCACGCGGATAGCAGAGATATTCGAGGGATGGCTGATAGGTGAACACCTCGCCGGCATTCGACGCGGTGACGGACTCCGGATCTTTGCCCGGGTACTGCGCCGCGAGCCGAAGCGTGCCGCCGCGCTTCGGCTCTGTCTGCGCGCGGGCGTCTCTCGGTCCTGTCACCCCGAAGGCAGCGAGGGAAATTCCCGCCACGGAAGCGAGCCGCAGAAGCTCACGGCGGCTCAGGCGGCCGGATCTGAATTCGTCCCAAAGATGGAGCTCATAGTCTTTCATACGTCTCTCCTCCCGCTGGGTGAATCGAATTTAAATCTCGCCGACCTCCGTTCGATGCCGCGATGCGGTCCAGCTTCCGCTCGCTTCCGCGCCGGTCGGGCCAGAAAAGATTACGCTTGCACGAGTAGGCGATGATCAAAGCAAAATCTCCGAGGAGATGTCCAGGTTTTTTTCAGCGCGGAACGCCAACTTTGTACATCGATGATAACGAACGAACTTGAGAAAGATCGAGAACCCGTTTTGAAGAGATCGGTCAAGGGATCTATGAGACAACAACTTATAGACTTGAGTTTCGTCTCGGACGAATACCGGTTTGGAGGTTCGGTGATCTCGATGCGACGCCCGCACGAGACGCAAAGCGACCGCAATGATTGGGAAAGCGATGATCAGCGAAACCGAGGTGGTGGTGATCGGCTCAGGCGCGCTCGGCTCGAGCGTGGCCTTCCATTTGGCGAAAGCGAAGAAGCTCGCTGTCGCGCTCGTCGACATGCATGATCTCGCTTCGCAAACCTCGCCGCGAGCCGCGGGGCTCACATCGCAAGTGCGGCGAAGCGAGCTCATGACCCGGCTTGCCAGACTCGCGGTCAAGAAGATCGAGAGCTTCGCCGAGGATACGGGCGAGCCCTTGAATTTCCATCAGCCGGGAGCGCTCAAGATCGCGCGCCTCCCCGAGCACGAAGCGCAGCTCGAGGCTGAGGTCGCGCGCGGGCGGCGCACGGGCGTCGAGCTCGACTTCATCTCGCTCGACGAGGCAAGACGCAAGATGCCCTTCCTCGAGACGAAAGGCGTTCGCGCCATCACCTTTTCGCCGACCGATCTCTACCTCGAGCCGGCGCAAATCCCCGTCGGCTATTCGAGAGCCGCCGGCAAGCTCGGTGCGGCGATGCTGCCGCACACGCGCGTGACCGGCATCAAGGTCAAGGACGGCGCCGTCGAGGGCGTCAGCACGGACAGGGGCGAGATCCGCTGCCGTTTCGTCGTCGACGCCGCCGGAGCCTGGACGAGGCTCGTGGCCTCTCTCGCCTCATCGCGCGTGCCGATGGTGCCGACGCGCCACCAGCTCGTCATCACCCAAGCGATCGATGGCGTCGACCCGAACCAGCCGATCACGCGCATCATCGATGCGAACGTGTATGTCCGGCCCGACAATGGCGGGCTCATGTTGGGTGGCTACGAGAAGAACCCCATCCAATACGACATGGCGCGCGTCGCGCCCTCGTTCGACATCAATGACATGCCGCTCGATCTCGGCGTGCTGCGCGGCCTCGCCGAGAGCGTGCGCGATCAGCTTCCGATCTTCGCGCGGCTCGGCCAGGACCTCCCGTTGCGGGAGCATCGCGGCGGCCTGCCGACGATGACGGCCGATGGCGAACATGTCGTCGGAGCCGTGCCGGAGGTGCGCGGGCTTTTCATTGCCGGAGGATGTTGCGTAGGCGGGCTTTCAATCGCGCCGGCGATCGGCGAGGTGCTGGCGGAATGGATTCTATCCGGCCGTCCGCCCATGGACCTCGCGGCGCTCGCGCCGGGACGCGCGAGTGCCGATCTTCGCCCCGAGGAGCGGTTGAGAGACGCGTGCCGCGACCAATATTCCCACCACTATTGGGAGCGGCATGAGGCCGCGACAAAGGCTGAGTCAAGCTGAAGCACGAGCGCTCTTTCGATCGCGCTCACAGCTCGCCGGACTTGATTATTCCGTAATCACGTCGCCCGAGCCGCCGAACTCGGCCGGAAAATCCTTGAGCTTCGGAAGCCCGTCCCGGATGGGAAGCACGGTCTCGGCATAGTTCACGTGAACGCCAGGAACGAAGTCGAGCGTCGGAAGCGTCGCGGCGAAGACATCCACGAGGCCAAGCGGGGGATGATTGGCCATCAGATGGCCACCGCATTTCGCGCAATATTGCCGCTCGCTCATCGGCGTCTTGGCGAACGTTGCGACATGCTCGGCCCCCGAGGTGACCCGAACGGCGTCCGGTCTCCAAAGGCTGAAGGCATTCACCGGCCCTCCGGACCAGGAGCGGCAGGATCGACAATGGCAGTAGCCCATGGCTTCGGGCGAGCCGGTAACCTCGATCTCGACGGCGCCGCAAAAGCAACTCCCGGAATGGGTCATGGAAGTTCCTCCCTTTCGCTTGCCTCTTTGCTTTGCCAGCATTCAGACCAAATCAGAAGTGCCAGTTTTGCTCATTCTTTCGTTTGATCATCTCACAAAATTGGGGGCACTTTTGCGGATCGTGCTCCACAGAAACCAAACGTGCCATGTCGACGAGGTCAAGACAATGGTCCGCGCGCAATGTCTGTTCACCGAAAATCGGCGTCGATATGATCGCGCGGCCGTCGATGGGCCTCGTTCTCCGCCGCGAGAGGCGGGGGCTTCAACGGCAAAAACCTAAGGAGGGACGATCCGTGGCGCAAAATGACGTGGCCTTCACCGGCTCCATTCCGCAACTTTACGACGAGCACATGGGCGCGCTGCTCTTTGAGCCTTACGCGGCCGATTTGGCGAAGCGCCTCTCCGACATCTCGGCCGGTGAGATTCTTGAAACGGCGGCCGGCACCGGCATCGTCACGCAAGCGCTCGCCACCACTCTCCGGCCCGGGGTGCGCATCACCGCGACCGACCTCAACCAACCCATGCTCGACCACGCCGCCAAGAAGCCAGGCGTGGGACGCGTCGATTTCAAGCAGGCGGATGCGCAAGCCCTTCCCTTTTCCGAGGGCAGCTTCGACGCGGTGGTTTGTCAGTTCGGCGTGATGTTCTTTCCCGATAAGGTGCAGGGCTTCCGGGAAGCTCGCCGTGTGCTCAAGCCGGGCGGACGGCTGATCTTCAGCGTATGGGACCGGATCGACGCGATCCCGGTGCTCGAAGCTTCGGTTGCCGCGCTCAGGCGGCGCCATCCCCGGCATCCGTCCTGGTTCATGGAGCGCGTGCCTTGCGGCTACCATGACGACAATAAGATCCGCGCCGATCTC
>JAFAQA010000138.1 GCA_019246665.1 Hyphomicrobiales bacterium | reverse complement strand
CCCCGCGCCGCGCGAAATTGTAGAGGATCTGGTTCGTGGCGCAGTTCTTCCCACCCGCGGCGAAAAGCTCTTCCATATCGTCCGTGTCGAGATTGCTCACGCCCCAATGCCTGATCTTGCCGGATTCGCGCAACGCCTCGAAGCCTTCGACGGTCTCGTCGAGAGGCACGCCCCCACGCCAATGCAAAAGATAAAGATCGATGCGGTCGGTGCGCAGCCGCCGCAAGCTGCGCTCGCAGGCGAGCGGCAGTCGTTCGCGGCCCGCATTTTGCGGATAGGCCTTGCTGACGATGAACACCTCGTCGCGCCGACCGGCCAAGGCTTCCCCGACAAGCTCCTCGGTTCGCCCCTCTCCGTACATTTCGGCAGTGTCGATCAGCGTCATGCCGAGTGCGATACCTTCGCGCAGGGCCGCGATCTCTTGGCGACGCTGGCCACGATCCTCCGCCATTTTCCAGGTGCCCTGGCCAAGCGCCGAAACGCTCTCCCCGCCGGGAAGCGCGACGCGGCGCATGTGATGACTGTCACCCACGTTGTCGCTCCGCTCAGGTGTGAATGACGCGCCCATAAGCATCGAGCACGCTCTCGTGCATCATCTCCGACAAGGTTGGATGAGGGAAGACCGAGTTGATGAGCTCCTCTTCGGTCGTCTCAAGATTCATGGCGATGACGAAACCTTGAATGAGCTCCGTCACCTCCGCTCCCACCATATGGGCGCCGAGAAGCTTTCCGCTCTTCGCGTCGAAGATCGTCTTCACGAGACCCTCGGGCTCGCCGAGCGCGATTGCCTTACCGTTGGCGATAGCCGGAAAGCGACCCACTTTGAGAGAATATCCAGCCTCCTTGGCTTTCGCTTCCGTGAGGCCGACGGAGGCAATCTGGGGGTTGCAATAGGTGCATCCGGGGATTTTGAGCTTGTCCATCGGATGCGCCTCGAGACCTTTGATCGCCTCGACGCAAATGACACCTTCATGCTCCGCCTTGTGTGCGAGCATCGGCGGGCCCGCGACATCGCCGATGGCGTAGACGCCTTTCACATTCGTGCGGCCGAACTCGTCGATGACGATCGCGCCCCGCTGTGTCTTCACGCCGAGCTTTTCAAGGCCGAGATTCTCGACGTTGCCGGTGACGCCGATGGCGGAGATGAGGCGCTCGGCCGTGATGGTGACGCGCGCGCCCTTGGCATCCTCGACATCGGCCGTGACGGCGTCTTTCGCCTTCTCGACCTTCGTCACCTTGGCCCCCGTGAATATCTTGATGCCGGCCTTCTCGAAGCGCTTGCGCGCAAGCGCCGCGATCTCCGCATCCTCGACCGGAAGGATCTGCGGCAGAAGCTCGACGACGGTTACCTCCGAGCCCATGTCGCGGTAAAACGATGCGAATTCGATGCCGATCGCGCCCGAGCCCATGACAAGCAACGATTTCGGGATGGAAGGCGGCACCATCGCCTCGAAATATGTCCAGATGAGCTTTCCGTCAGGCTCGATTCCGGGAAGAACCCGTGGCTTCGCGCCCGTCGCGACGATGATGTGCTTGGCCTCGTAATTTCCTGCGCCCAAGGTCCCTTTCGGCACGGGATGGGCGGGCTGCATGGGGGGCTTTTTCGAAGCGGCTACGGTGATCTTGCCGGGCGCATCGATGACGGCCTCTCCCCAGATCACATCGACCTTGTTCTTTTTCATCAAGAAGCCGACGCCATCATTGAGGCGTTTCGAAACCCCGCGCGAGCGCTGCACGACGGACGCGGCATCGGGGCCGATCTTCCCTTCGAGAACAAGGCCGTAATCCTTCGCATGCTGGGCGTAATGTAAAATTTCAGCGGAGCGGAGCAGCGCCTTCGTAGGAATGCACCCCCAATTCAAGCAGATGCCGCCGAGATGCTCGCGCTCGACGATCGCCGTCCTGAAACCAAGCTGCGCTGCCCTGATCGCGGTGACATAACCGCCAGGGCCGGAGCCGATCACGATGATATCGTAAGGATTTGCCATGATCGTCTCGCCTTCGTTCTGAGCGGCCGGTCCCGGCCGAGCGTTGAGCCTTGGCGAAGAGAATGAGCGGCTTTGTCGCCGGCGCCATTCACCGAACCAAAGCTGCGCCGGTTCTTGCCGGCAATATCCGTTCTCCACCAGGAACGGCTTTGAGAACTTTCAGCGCAGACAAGGCGTCGCGGCAAGTCCTAAAAGCGCGGTTGCGTGGAGGCGGACGCGGTATCAAAGCCGCGATCCGTTGAAATCGTGATCGGCAATCGCCGATTTCCAGGTTGCGCGACGGTCACGAAGCTGTCATGCGCCGCGACGAGGAACGGATCGCCATATCAGGGAGCCAAGCTATGAAGACCACGCAATTCATGTTCGCGACAGCGATGGCGTTGGGAACGGCAATTCCCTTGAATGCA
>JAFAQA010000084.1 GCA_019246665.1 Hyphomicrobiales bacterium | reverse complement strand
GGCATTCACGCAATCCACATAGTCCGCAAGAATTCCCGGAGACTTTGAAGGGCCGGCGCCGCTCGAGGCCACCTCTTGGCCGTCGTGTGGCTCACGCCTGAAGTTTCTGTGTTCCCGTTCGGAGGCCAGTTGCGCGCAGCCAGCGTCGTTGCTACCACATGGCTGCGTTGCAGAAACCTGGCAGGGTTCTTGAGACGGCGTTTCGCGAGGCTCTCGCTTCGTGCAACGAGGTTCAGGCGCCGATCGACGACCGGGTACGAGGGGAGATAAAGCCTAGCATGGCAGTGTTCATCCAGCAGCTCATCAACGGGCTGACGCTTGGCGCCATATATGGTCTCATCGCCATCGGTTATACGATGGTCTTTGGCATCATCGGCATGGTGAACTTCGCCCATGGCGATCTGTTCATGGTGTCGGCCTTCATTGCGCTCATCGCCTTCGTGCTCCTGACTTCGGTGCTCGGGATCGGCTCGATTGCGATTGCCCTTCTCATCGTGCTCGTGATCGGCATGCTCCTCACCTCGCTCTGGGGCTGGGCGATCGAACGGGTGGCCTATCGGCCCTTGCGCGGCGCTTTTCGTTTGGCACCGCTGATCTCGGCAATCGGCGTGTCCATCTTCCTTTCGAATTTCGTGCAGGTGATCCAGGGCGCGCGCAACAAGCCGACCCCGCCGATGATTCGCGACGTGATCGTGCTCTTCGAGCGCGACGGCTATACGGTCGCGCTCGCTTATAAGCAGTTGATGATCATGGTCGCGACCGCCGTGCTGCTCGCGGCATTCTGGTATGTGGTGCAGAAGACGCCGCTCGGGCGAGCACAGCGGGCCTGCGCTCAGGACCAGCGAATGGCCGCGCTGCTGGGCGTCGATGTCGATCGCACCATCTCGCTGACCTTCGTCATGGGCGCGGCCTTGGCCGCGGTCGCCGGTACCATGTACCTCGTCTATTACGGCGTCGTATCCTTTTCGGATGGCTTCGTCCCGGGGGTGAAAGCCTTCACGGCCGCGGTGCTGGGCGGCATCGGCTCGCTTCCGGGAGCCGTGCTCGGCGGCATCGTGATCGGTCTCATCGAGACGATGTGGTCAGCCTATTTCTCGATCGAGTACAAGGATGTGGCGGCGTTCTCCATTCTCGCCATCACATTGATCTTTCTGCCGCAGGGCCTCCTCGGCAAACCGGATGTCGAGAAGGTTTGACGCAAAATGGCAGTGCTTTCCCAATCGACCGCTGCGGGCGCGAAAACCGGCGTTCC
The DNA here is from genome assembly GCA_019246665.1 of Hyphomicrobiales bacterium. Taxonomy (GTDB): domain Bacteria; phylum Pseudomonadota; class Alphaproteobacteria; order Rhizobiales; family Beijerinckiaceae; genus GAS188. The sequence goes on along the minus strand of JAFAQA010000084.1, from coordinate 3,311 downwards.
CGATCGCCTCGTCAGCGCCTTGAAGGATGCCGGCTTCGCTACGCTCGTGATGCTTGGGCTTTGCGTGCCCCTCGTCACCTTGCGAACCGATTCTGAGGAAGGCGGTCAGCTCATCCTCGTTCCGCGGCTCGGCCTCACGGCGGCTTTATGCCTGGCGGTCTTCTTCGCACGCCTCGGCTATCTCACAGTTTGGGGGAAGCAAGCGCGCGCCGCGCGTCAGCCGACCTCCCGCAAGGAGGCGATCAAGACAGTCGCCACGCCGCGCTACAGCTTGATGACCATCGGTCTTCCTCTGGCGCTCGGCTTCGCGCTCGCTTACCCGCTTCTGGTGACGCTCATCAATGGCGGCCTCTCCGAGGCGCGCTATTGGATCGACCTCGGCATCCTGGTCCTCACCTATGTGATGCTGGGATGGGGGCTCAATATCGTGGTCGGGCTCGCCGGGCTTTTGGATCTCGGTTATGTCGCTTTCTACGCGATCGGCGCCTATTCCTATGCCATCCTGTCGACCACCTTTCACATTTCGTTCTGGTTGTGCCTGCCGATTGCCGGCATTCTCGCCGCAACTTGGGGAGTGCTGCTCGGCTTTCCGGTGCTGCGCTTGCGGGGCGATTATCTCGCGATCGTCACCTTGGCCTTCGGCGAGATCATCCGTCTCGTGCTCATCAACTGGGTACCGGTGACCAATGGCGGAGCCGGCATCGCATCGATCCCGAGGGCAAGCTTCTTCGGGCTTCCGTTCAACGATGACGACAACGGCTTCGCGGCCTTCTTCGGCCTCGAATTCTCACCGATGCACCGGATCGTCTTTTTGTTTTACCTGATCCTGGCACTCGCCACGCTGACAAGCCTTGTGACGACGCGCCTGCGTCGACTACCGGTCGGCCGCGCCTGGGAAGCGCTGCGCGAGGACGAGATCGCTTGCCGCTCGCTCGGCATCAACACCACCACTACCAAGCTCACCGCCTTCGCGACAGGCGCCTTGTTCGGGGGCCTCGCCGGCTCGTTCTTCGCGGTGCGCCAAGGATTCGTCAGCCCGGAAAGCTTCAACTTTCTCGAGAGCGCCATCATCCTCGCGATCGTGGTGCTCGGCGGCATGGGCAGCCAGGTCGGTGTCGTCATCGCCGCCGTGGTGATGATTGCCGGCCCCGAGATGCTGCGTAACCTCGGTTTCCTCAAGGCGATTTTCGGAGAAAATTTCGATCCAAGCGAATATCGCCTTTTGATCTTCGGCCTCGCCATGGTCGTGATGATGATCTGGCGCCCGCGCGGACTTGTCTCGACCCGTGAGCCGACCGTCTTTCTCAAGGAGCGAAAATCCATCTCCTCCGACCTCGTGAAGGAGGGGCACGGATGAAAGGCGAGACGCTCCTGCGCGTCGAGCACTTGACGATGCGCTTCGGCGGCCTCGTGGCGGTGAATGACCTTTCTTTCACCGCCAAGGCCGGCGACATCACCGCGCTGATCGGGCCAAACGGCGCAGGCAAGACCACCGTCTTCAATTGCATCACCGGCTTCTACAAGCCGAGCGAAGGGCGCGTGGCGCTTGCTCATGGCGGCGAAGCCGCCTTTGCCGTGATCGAAGAGGCAACAGCCAAAGGGGCGCGCTCGCTCAAGGTGGAGGACGGCGCCATTCATCTCCTCGAGCGCATGCCAGATTATCTGGTGACGCAGCATGCGCGCGTCGCCCGCACCTTTCAGAATATCCGCCTCTTCTCGGGCATGACGGTGCTCGAGAATTTGCTCGTTGCGCAACACAATCCGCTGATGCTGGCCTCGGGCTATTCGGTGCTCGGCATTCTCGGCCTCTCTTCCTACACCACGCGCCAGAAGGAAGCGGTCGAGCTCGCCAAGGACTGGCTCGAACGAATTGGCCTCACCGATCGTGCTGATGACCCGGCGGGCGATCTACCTTACGGCGCGCAGCGCCGTTTGGAGATCGCGCGCGCCATGTGCACGAAGCCCGTCCTCCTTTGCCTCGACGAGCCGGCCGCGGGGCTCAATCCGCGCGAAAGCCTCGAGCTCAACACGCTGCTGCGCGAGATTCGCGATCGCGACGCGACGTCGCTCCTCTTGATCGAGCACGACATGACAGTGGTCATGGAGATATCGGACCACGTCGTTGTTCTCGACTATGGCGTCAAGATCGCTGACGGCTCGCCCGAGCAGGTGAAGAACGATCCCAAGGTCATCGGCGCCTATCTCGGCGTCGAGGATGAGGAAGTGGCCGCGGTGGAAGCTGAAGTCGAGGGGCGCGCATGATCACCCCGCGAGCCAATGGACATGATGGCCCTGTGGGCGCGCCCCTCCTCTCGGTGCGCGGCGTCAAAGCCTTCTACGGCAATATCATGGCTCTTCGTGGCGTGGACATCGATGTTCATGAAGGTGAGATCGTCACGCTCATCGGGGCGAACGGTGCGGGCAAATCCACCTTGATGATGACGATCTTCGGCCGTCCGAGGGCGCGCGAGGGCCAGATCCACTATGCCGGACATGAAATCACCAACCTCGCCACGCACGAGATCGCGCGCCTTGGCGTCGCGCAATCTCCCGAAGGTCGGCGTATTTTTCCCCGAATGAGCGTGCTCGAAAACCTGCAGATGGGCGGCGCGCTCGACGGCTTCGCGCATTTCGATGCGGATGTCGAACGCGTGTTCACGATCTTCCCGCGCCTGAAGGAGCGCGCCAATCAGCGCGGCGGCACCTTGTCGGGCGGAGAGCAGCAGATGCTCGCCATTGCGCGCGCGCTGATGACACGGCCGAAGCTGCTTCTTCTCGATGAGCCTTCGCTTGGCCTTGCACCCTTGATCGTGAAGCAGATCTTCGAAGTCATTCACGAGCTCAACGTCAAGGACGGCATGACGGTGTTCCTGGTCGAGCAGAACGCCTTCAACGCGCTGAAGCTCGCCCATCGCGGCTACGTCATGGTGACCGGCACGATCACGCTGTCAGGAACCGGCAGGGAGCTCCTCGCCAACCCGCAGGTCCAGGCGGCCTATCTCGAAGGGGGGCGGCATTGACGGAGCTTCTCGAGGAGGCCATCGCCCGGGTCCGGCAGCTTCCGCCCGAGGAGCAGGACAATGCAGCGACGGCGCTGTTCGCGATGATGAGCCGACGTCAGCGGGATTATCGCCTCACGGCCGAGCAGGCCGAGGAGGTGCGGCGGACCCGCGAAGGTCTCGCGAACGGGACCGTTCGTCTGCTGACGCCCGAGGAGACCGACGAGATGTGGCGTCGGCTCGGTGCGTGAAGGTTCGAGCCTCGGCTCATGCCGAACGCGACCTGAACGCCATCCGCCAGTTCATAGCCGC
>JAFAQA010000290.1 GCA_019246665.1 Hyphomicrobiales bacterium | reverse complement strand
TCCGGAAATGCCACCTCGCCGATGCCGTCAGGCGCGAGCTTGAAAAACTGAAAGAGGATGCGCGCCTCGTCATGCACGGCGACGAACGTCCCGAGTCCTTGACGCCGCACGACGAGCTTCTCGGCCGCCATCGAATCGAGGGCCTTGCGCACCGTGCCCTGGCTGACATGCAGCTCGGCGGCAAGCTCGGTCTCGCTCGGCAACGCCTCGCCAGGGGCCCAGATCCCTTCGACGAGGCGCTTCACGAAAGCGTCACGCGTCTGCGCATAGAGGGGCCGTGGCCCGAGCGGCAGGCCCGGGGCGGCAGGAAAGCTCTTCACCCGGGTCGCCATGATTGACATCTACCATCTCTTATATCTTATACAAGAGTTGCCGATCTTCGGATCGGCGCAAGCGTCGCGCATGCGCTTCCGACAATGCGGCTGCGCGCCTTGCCTGCCTTCCCCGAGCCCTCCTGAATTGACGGAACACCCTCATGAGCTCCCCCCATTGCCTCGCGCATGACCATAAGGATACGGTCGCCGTGGTCGTCGTCGAGCGCCTGAAAGCCGGCACCGAGATGCTCGGCGTCGTGACCCACGACAATTCGGACTTTCGCATTCGCGCCCAGCAGGATATCCCGATCGGCCACAAGGTGGCGCTCAAGGACATCAAGGCCGGAGAGACCATCTGGAAATATGGCCAGGACATCGGCAAGGCCACCGCCCCCATCAAGAAGGGCGAACATGTGCATGTCCACAACGTGAAAACCAAGCGGTGGTGAGGAGAACAAGATGAGCATCGTCGCCGACTTCACCCGCGTGCATCGCAAGCTCGCGCCGGTCAAAGGCCGAAAGATCGAAGCGCCGCCCTTCAAGACCCCGGTCGCGAGGCGCCCTTCCACCAGCAAGCTCGATTGGTTCATGGGCTACCGGCGCGAGAATGATCGCGTCGGCGTTCGCAACCATGTGCTCCTTTTGCCGCTCGATGACTTGTCGAATGCCGCCTGCGAGGCGGTCGCCAACAACATCAAAGGCACGCTCGCCATTCCGCACGCCTATGGGCGGCTGCAGTTCGGTGAGGATCTCGACGTGCATTTCCGCACGCTCATCGGCACAGGGTCCAATCCCAATGTGGCTGCGGTGATCGTCATCGGCATCGAGGAGGGCTGGACCAAGCGCGTCGTCGATGGCATCGCGGTGACCGGCAAGCCCGTGGTCGGCTTCGGCATCGAGACACATGGCGACATCTCGACCATCGCGCGGGCAAGCTATGTGGCGAAGGAATATGTGCAGTGGGCAAGCGAGCTCACGCGCGAGAAATGCCCGCTCTCCGATCTCTGGGTCTCGACGAAATGCGGGGAGAGCGACACGACCACCGGGCTATCTTCCTGCCCCACCGTCGGCAACATGTACGACAAGCTCATTCCGCGCGGCATCCATGGCGTTTTCGGCGAGACATCCGAGATCACCGGCGCCGAGCATTTGTGCCAAGCTCGCGCCGCCACCAAGGAGGTCGGCAACCGCTGGTATGAGATGTGGAAGGCCTACCAGGACGAGGTGATCGAGGCCCATAAGACGGACGATCTCTCTGACAGCCAGCCCACCAAGGGAAATATCGCGGGCGGCCTCACCACCATCGAGGAGAAGGCGCTCGGCAACCTCGAGAAGATCGGGCGCGAGTGCAAATTCATCGAAATTCTGGAGCCCGCCGGGACGCCGTCGAAGGGGCCGGGCCTTTACTACATGGACACGTCGTCTGCGGCGGCCGAATGCGTCACGTTGATGGCTGCGGGCGGCTTCGTGGTTCACACGTTTCCGACCGGCCAGGGCAACGTGATCGGCAATCCGATCCTCCCGGTGATCAAGATCTCGGGCAATCCGAAGACGGTGCGCACCATGCCCGAGCACATCGACCTCGACGTCTCTGGCATCTTGAAGCGCACCCTCACGATTCCGGAAGCGGGCGACGAGCTGATCTCGATGATCGTGCGCACCGCGAATGGAAGGCTCACTGCGGCCGAAGCGCTCGGGCATCGGGAATTCTCGATGACGAAGCTCTACCGGAGCGCGTAGCCGGACGCGGTCGGCCTCACGATGAATGGAGGCCGACTCCAGCTCGACACGCCGCGGGCCGACTGGCTCTCCTCCTATGCGCAGGCCTTGGAGAAGGGCTGGTCGCCGGACAACACGCGCGATGTGAGCGCCGAGCAGCTCGCCGCGCTCAAGCGCGATCCTTCAGCCTTTATCGCTTCGCTCGTGGCGCAAGGCGGGGTGATCACGCTGCCTGACGGCAGCACGCGGCCGAAAATTCCGTTCACGCGACTCTGGCTTTGGGACGGGGAATTCTGCGGCACGATCGCGCTTCGCTGGCAGGAAGGCACGGACCTGCTTCCCCCTCACGTGCTCGGCCATATCGGCTATGCGATCGTGCCTTGGAAGCGCGGGCGCGGCTACGCGAGCGAAGCGCTGCGCGTCATTCTCGAGCGGGCGCGGGCGGTCGGCCTTGCGCGCGTGGAAATCACCACCGATCCGGAAAACGAGGCCTCGCGCCGCGTGATCGAGAAGAACGGTGGGCGCTTCGTCGAGGAGTTCGTTAATGAGGCGTATGGCCCGGGCATGCGGCTTCGCTATGCCGTCGAGCTGAAGGACGCGAAATGAGCAAGACGATCCTGTCGCTCGCTACACTCGAAGCGCGCCTGACCGAAGCTTTCGCGCGCGCCGGAGCCGCGCGCCCAAACGCAGCTTCGGTGGCGCGTGCGCTCGTCGCGGCTGAGGCCGATGGGCTTCAAGGCCATGGGCTCACGCGTCTTGCGAGCTATCTCGAGATGTTGCACAGCGGCAAGGTCGACGGCAGCGCTGTGCCAAAAGGCACACGGCCTCGCCCGGCAGTCCTCTCGATCGACGCGGCGCAAGGCTTCGCCTATCCGGCGCTCGACCTTGCCATCGACGAGCTCCCGGCGCTCGCGCGCCAGCAAGGGATCGGCGTGGCGCCGATCCGCCGCTCGAATCATTGCGGAGTGGCCGGCCATCATGCCGAGCGCCTTGCCGAGGCAGGCCTCGTCGCGCTCGTCTTCGCCAACACGCCAAGCGCCATCGCGCCATGGGGCGGCTCGGAACCCGCCTTCGGCACGAACCCCATCGCTTTCGCGGCGCCGCTTGCCGGACGTCCGCCCGCCGTGGTCGATCTTTCCGTATCGAAGGTGGCGCGCGGTAACATCATCGCGGCGAAGCGCAAGGGTGAGCCTATTCCGAAAGGCTGGGCGCTCAACGCACACGGCCACGAGACCACCGATCCCGATGCGGCGCTGGCGGGAACCATGGTGCCGATGGCCGACGCCAAGGGCGCGGCGCTCGCCTTCGTGGTCGAGGTGCTCGCCGCCTGCCTCGTCGGCGCGAACCTCGCCTTCGAGGCCTCGACCTTCTTCGATGGCAAGGGGCCGCCGCCGGAAACCGGGCAGCTCATCATCGCCATCGATCCGGCAGGCCTCGGCCATGCGCGCTTCGCCGAGCGCATGGCGGCGCTTTGCGCCCGCATCGAAGCGCAGGACGGCGCGCGCCTTCCGGGCGCGCGGCGCCTTTCCTTGCGCGCGGCGTCGCGCCGAGACGGGATCGCGGTCGGCGCGGAGACCTTGAAGCTGCTCGACGGATGAATGCGAGGCACGCCTAAACCTACATTGCCCCTGGAAGCTTGAGACGGCTCGCCTCCTGTGCGAGACATCGCTCGCCATCCAAAAGCGCCGAGGGCACCATGAGCCGGCACGAACTCGCACGCACGCCGCATATCATTGCCGGACAAGGTGCGCGCGAGGCACTCGGCGCGCTTGCGGCTTCGCTTGCAGGCCTGAATGGGAAGGCGCTTCTCGTCGCTGATCCTGGGCTCGAGGCGACCGGCATGATCGAGCAAATCAGAGTAGCGCTCGGGAAATCCGTGGGCGAGGTCCAGGTCTTCACCGCCTTTTCCGGCGATCCGACCATCGCGCAAACCGATGCGGCCGCGTCACATGCGCGCGAGAGCGGCGCCGGGGTCATCGTGGCGCTGGGTGGAGGCTCGGCTCTCGACCTCGGCAAGGCTGTCGCCGCCATCGGGGGCGAGAGCCGCTCCGCCCTCGATTATGAACTGGGCAAGCGGGAATTCCCCGCGGAGCGGTTGCCTGCGATCTGCGTGCCCACCACCTCCGGCACGGGCTCGGAGACCACGCGCACGGCGGTCTTGACCCGCGCCGACGGCGCCAAGACCTGGCTCTGGGGCGATGCTGTGAAATCCGCCGAGGTGGTGCTCGATCCGGAGCTTACCGTCAGCCTGCCTGCCGCGCTCACCGCCGCGACCGGCATCGACGCGCTCGTGCATGCGGTGGAGGCCGCGACCAACCGCAACGCGAATGCGGCGAATAATCTCTACGCTCATGCGGCGATTGGGCTCGTCGCCCGCCATCTCGAACGCGCCGTGTCGCATCCGCAGGACATCGGGGCGCGGGAGGGTATGCAGCGCGCCGCCATGCTTGCCGGCATCGCGATCGACAATGCGGGCACCGGCATTGCGCATAATATCGGCCATGCCATGGGGTCGCTGCGCAAGATCCATCATGGGCGCGCCGTTGGCGTCGCCATGCTGGCCTCTCTTCCCTGGAACATCGAGAACGATGACGGACGCTTCGCGGCTTGCGCCGCCGCGATGGGAGCGAAAGCT
>JAFAQA010000289.1 GCA_019246665.1 Hyphomicrobiales bacterium | reverse complement strand
TCGACCGGTAGTGGCAGATGGATGATCCGCGATGAGGAGTCAGTCAACTCGATCACTTCTTCGGCGAGCTCACGTATGGTGAACTCTCCAGGATTTCCGAGATTGACCGGGCCTGTCACCTCATCCGGAGTTCCCATCAGGCCCAGGAAACCGTCGACAAGGTCGTCCACATAGCAGAAGGACCGGGTGTGACTCCCGTCTCCATAGACTGTGATGTCCATGTTCTGGAGAGCCTGGACGACGAAGTTTGAAACCACCCGGCCATCATTCGGGTGCATGCGCGGACCGTAGGTGTTGAAAATCCTCGCCACCTTCACCGGCATTTCATGCTGTCGGTGGTAGTCAAAAAACAAGGTCTCGGCACAGCGCTTGCCCTCGTCATAGCAGGAGCGCGGTCCTATGGGGTTCACATTCCCCCAATAGTCCTCCGCTTGCGGATGAACGGAGGGATCACCATAGACCTCGGACGTCGACGCCTGCAGGATCTTCGCTTTCACCCGCTTTGCGAGGCCCAGCATGTTGATCGCGCCGTGCACACTCGTCTTGGTGGTTTGCACGGGATCGAGCTGGTAATGGATGGGTGAAGCGGGGCAGGCGAGATTGTAAATTGCGTCGACCTCGACATAAAGCGGGAAGCAGACATCATGGCGCAAGAGTTCAAAGCTGGGATTTGAAAGCAAATGCCGGACGTTTTGCCGCGCCCCCGTATAAAAATTGTCCACGCAGAGGACCTCATGGCCTTCCTGCAGCAAGCGCTCACACAAGTGCGAGCCGATGAACCCAGCACCCCCCGTGACGAGTACGCGGAACTCGCTTGACATTGATTAACTCCAAGTCTGCGTTTGCACCCTAGCGAATGTGACCTTCGCAAATGGGCATTCTCTTGGTGACACTATGGTATAACATAGACATGTGACATGTCGATTATGTTATGCAGAATTCTTGCCAGCCGGAATCGTCCAAAAACTGCACGTCACAGCGCCGATCGGACCGCTTCGCTTTTCGCCCAAGCACTCGCCAACGGCTCCTGGTTTTCGCTTCGCGCAAGATGCAACGTCCGATCTTGTCCTGATTCCAGGAATTTGAATGTGGGGATCCGGAGCAAGCGATCCCGGCAGCGTGCGCCCGCCGCTGAGACTTGGTGAACTCGGTACAATTCCGCTCAGTTTGAGAATGTCGGCAGCCCCACCATTCTTCTTGACAGGAATTCATCACTTGGCATGGTAGAATGCACTACTGCCGGTTCGCGCAGGATTTACATAAGAATGTTAATAACGAGTGACGGTAGGTAGCGCCGGTTCGGGTTGCCGGCCGGATGGCGCGGGAACCTTCCGGGGCTGCGCATGCCTTGGCGGACCCGGAGACTGCGACAAAGTCAAAGGTTATTTGGGGTTGGGCAGTCCCCAGCTAGGCCGAAATTGAATGGGTTGAAGACCGGCGCGGTCCTTCCTGGGTGTGACGCCCGATGCAAAACAGTGGAGGATCCGTTGAGTCATTTCCTGTGCGCCGTCTGCTCCAGTCCGGCGATCGCGTTGCCAAGCAGGCTGGAGGATCAAAGTCTCATCCGGTGCCGACGCTGCGACGCCATCGTCGGGACCTGGGGCGAGCTCAAGGAACGCGCCTTGCGGAGCGCCTCAGGATCGGGGGCGGGGGAGCCCGTAAGTTGCGACCCGCTACCTTCGCGCAAGCGCCGTGCCCCCTAACCTGGAGTGGTGGAGGAGGCGTCCGATCTCTTGCTTTTGCGCACTCCACACTGGAAAGGGGGACCTCCAGGATTTCGGGCGCAGTAAATGTGGAGCAGGACTTGAGGGTGCGAAACTGAGCATCAGGGAATTCGATCGTGCCGATACATGATTCCCGGGAGAAGTGACGTGCACTCTTCCGCATCTTAATTGGGTCCGAAGCTTGATCGGGCGGCGGCGCCTAATCGCAATCAGCTCGTCGTCGCTATTTGTGTCCAAGAGCGCCGGCAGCGATCCCTTTCAAGCGACCGGACTTGCCGTTTTGAGCGTTTCTTCAAGCCTCACCTTCTCGAGGAGGAGGTCCGTCACCAATCGACGAAGTCGGGAATTCTCAAGCTGGAGCTCATCCAGCCGCGCCGCATTTTCGGCCTTGATCACCGGGTCTTTCGCCCCTCGCTTCTCGGTCTTGGCACCTGCCAAAGCCGGACGGCCATTGCGCCAGCGATGATAAGTCATAACACTCACGCCTAAAGTTCGCGCAATATCGCTTTGAATTTTGCCTTCCGCCGCCATTTCATCGGCTTGCCGAAGCTTCGCTATGATTTCCGGAGCTGAATGCCTTCTTCTTTTCACCATGGTCTCTCACCGGCTAAGCCGGCCCTTCTGCCACCCATTGCGTCATTTTGGCCGCACGTCCCCGCTGCCCGACACGCTCGGGCCAATTTTCGTGCCAAAAGCGCCTAATGCCCCCCAGTTCTTACAGATCGGTCTCTACGGATCACGATCTGACGCTGCCCAACGCCACACGAGCTGCACGAGCAAAAGGTACATAAGGTTCAATCCGCACGGATTCAATCCAGCATGATCAACCGGAGCGTGCAAGGGCGGCGAGCATGTTTTTTTGTGAAAGCAACATCGCGAACGAAGTTATCAACACTCAAATCTCATTTGAGCGTTACAGCCGCACATTGCAAAGAGAGACGAACCCGCGCCCTGCTGGTGGAAGAGGGGCGCGCACAGACAAGGCTCCTACCCCGAATTAGCAACTGGTAATCGGTGGGCTTTCTGCTAGCTTGGTGGAGCGAAGAATGTAACCCCTACCCCTGCTGCGGAAATTCAATTTGGGTCGCGGCGGGGTTGATTTGTGCTTCTTAAGGTTTTGCAGGATTTTTAAGGTTTTGCAGGATTTTTTGCTTTTAAATAGGAAACGGAGGGGCGGATAAACTCTGCCCGCATACATTTCGACAAGTCCTCGCAATTGAATTGTGGCGTGTAAGCGGAGGTAGCGGAGGTAGATGATGTCGAATCGTGTTTCTGATTGTGCCGCGGAGTTGAGGTTTCGAATCTTCAAGCAACGCGAAGATGACGATATGCGGGCCATTGAAAATCTGCAGGTTGAGAACTTCGACCTGCGAAACGAGGTCACCAGGCTGACCGTTCACAATGCCACGCTACGCAGGATGCTGACGAATCGAACCTTGAAGCCCCAATGATCGAGTGCGTGCGAAAAAAGCATCGGGCTGGCTGCCCGACCTGGGCAGCTGATTGCGGTAGGATCATCCTCTCTGATTGGCTTGCGGCCCTTGGGCAAGAGGAGCGCGTAAAGTGGAAGTCATTAAGCCCTGTCTCCTTGCGAGCCGCGCCCCGATTGCCGCGGGCGGGGTAGGCGGTAGAGCATGATCCGCAAAAGTGGCCTCACTTTTGCAATGAGATCATGCGGAAAAACGAGAAGAATAACCTGACGCTACTGATTTCATCTAATCGCAACGTGTTCTAAATTCTCGCCAGTTGAAGGCGAAACTCCGGCTCGAGCCCAAGCTCCAAGCCATGGTCTTCCACGGCCTCGAGAAGTGCCCAATTATCGAACCTCACCCTTTGTTCGGCTGGCGCAAGCACATATCGGCGATCGCCGCAGGCGCAAGTCCCCGGAGCCGGATTGACGCTGACACATGAAGCGGCGGCCGGCCGTGGCCGAGCGGCTGTCGTCTGGATCAGCAAGGCGCGTCTCACGCTGAACCATACAAAGCGAGTGCAAACTCGAGGTCGCGCATGTCTCGTCGTGCGGCGATATGGCATTTGCCCCCAAAGCCGGAGGTCCAGCCCATCTCTGCGGGCAGTGATCGCGAGGCCACTCGCCAGCACCGCGGCTGTGGCAAGGAACAGCAATATGCATCCGGAAGAGTAGACCATCTGGGGCTGTAGGTAGATCGTAATCGACTATGGACGGCAGGCTGCGCCACGCATTTACTGAATTGCCATCCAGCTCAACGAATGTGGATGGTGATCCAGGTAAACTTACGGGTGTCCCCAGGTCTTCCTCCCTCGGGCACCCCTTTTCTCTTCGCTCTCGCGGGAGCAAGAAATGGTTTCAAAGGATTTCCTCAAGCAACTCGCCGGTTATGGCTTGACCACCGCCGAAATCCTTTACCGCCTGCCGGACCACCCTGTCTTTCTGCAGAGCTTTATCTGGCAAGACTACGATGTGGCACCGCGCTTTCCTTTGCTTCGCGGCTTTCTCGCCTTCTGGACGGCTAAGCTCGACGGGAGATTGCATTCTGTGCGGGTGGCGCATTCGATGATCGCGCCATTTGATCTGCGGCTCGCTGCGAGCGAATACGTGCTCAACTGACGAAGGGACCAGGAGCGAACCAATTTCTCCATTTTAGACCGGGATGCCCATGATCCACTATTATGTTCTGCGTTTCGTGCAAACCTCGGACGGACGGCTTGTCGCCGCCGAGCGCGAAGAGAAAATGACCGGCATCGCGGCCGTCAGCAGCGCTTGCGCCTACGCAACCGAGAAGGGCGGAGCCATCGCCTTCTCCCGACAAGGGGATCGCGGATCGGCTGGCGCGCAGCGCTGCCGTATCATCGCCGGTCTCGGCCTCCTGCCGAACGATGTCGAGCATTACCTTAATGGGTTGAGCGAGCTTGCCCGCCCTGAGGCATGATCCGCAAGAGTAGTCCCCTTTGCGACAAGATCGTGCGAAACGCGCTTGCGCTTGAGCGTGGCGGGCTCCGCCACACAACGCCTTCCTGGCAGTTCGACCTCGAAAAACGGACATCCGGTCAAGGTGCCGCGCTTTGGGAGTGCATGAAGTTTGCCATGCTCTGATCCTGCAGCTGCTGCATGCGGACCGATTGGCGGGCTTCCGCCTCATGCCTGCGGCTCGTCGCATCGGCGAGGCACTCCTCGAAAGCAGGGGTCGACGAAGCGAGGCCTTGCGCACCGCATTGGTCCCTGTCGGCTGCGAGCCGGCGTTCCGGCGAAATGCATCCGGAGAGGCCGGCGAGCATCGCCGCCGCTCCCAAAGCGAAGAGCTTTGCGTAAGAGGATCGGGAAATAAGGCTATTCGTCATGTTTCGCAGCCGGGTCCCGGGCTCGATCTTCATCCGATGATGGCAGCAGCAGCCTAAGGCGGGAAACCTCGAGGCGTAGCGCCGCATTCTCTTTCTCGAGCGACTCGATCCTTGCTTTGGCGAGTTCCCCATAATGCGTCACGGCCGGATCGACGTTCTCCTTGAAATGAACGCCTGCGGAATTTTCCTTCCTCCATTTCAGCTCGCACGGATAGACGGCGCTTCGCTGTGGGACCTCAAGATCGAACTCCTGAGGCAGCACGTGCGTCCGGTCGACTTCCAGCTTCGCTCCGGTCGGGGAGATATCCCTCACGATGCAGTCGATCGTCACGTTCCGGTGATAGAACCGGATCGTGGCCTTGAGGAACGACCTCGAGCGCACGGAACGCCGTTCCTTGAGCATTTTCGTCTATCTTCCTCGATACGGCCTCTCACCCAATCTCGCCCACGACGCGCACCATGCGGTTTCCCGAAGATCGAGAGATCACAGCCAAGCTACGGCGCGCACGCGCCATGCCAAGCCGATCTACTATACCTCACGCATGCGGGTGCGAAAGAAAAGAGTTCGGGAATTCAAGAGGAGCCATGGGCGCGAAAGCCGCACCCCTCTCGTTACCCTGATCTCAGGCTCTGAGGGCATGTCGAAAGATGGTCGGAGTGATAGGATTTGAACCTACGACCCCCTCGTCCCGAACGAGGTGCTCTACCAGGCTGAGCCACACTCCGACAATGCGCTTCATATAACGCCGCGCGCGCTTTGCGGCAAGTTCACCCAGCCGGCTCTCCTGTTGGCGAGGCGCCGCGAAAACAGGTGGTCCACGCAAGAGCCTGGCCCCTCATTGCGCGGCCTCTGAACATGTAGTTTGATCGATCGAAATTGAAGAACACGCAAGCTCCACCAAAGCTGCCAGGAAGGAAATGCCATGACGATCGAAGCATCCGGCGTCATCAGTCGCCGAGAACTGGCGAAGCTTCTCGGCGTCGGGGGAGCGGTGCTCGCGGCCGGCCTTCCCGAGCGGGTGTTTGCGCAATCCTCGAAGACCACGCTCGTTATCGGCATTGACATCAGCGACACCATCACGCTCGATCCGGCCCGCCAGGCCCAATACACGCCGCCCATGACCTTGACGGCAGCCTACGACATGCTCGTCACCATGGATCCTGGAGATTACATCAATCTCAAACCTGCCCTCGCCGCGGCCTGGAACCGCACGCCGGACCGCAAGGGCTGGCGCTTCACGATCCGCGACGGCGTGAAATTCGCAAGCGGCAACCCGATGACGGTCGACGATGTCAAATGGTCACTCGACCGGGTGCTCTATCTCGGCGATCAACCGTCCCAATACATCGCCAACATCGATCACACCGCGATCGTCGACGAGAAGACGGTGGATGTGATCTTGAAGAACCCCGATGAACCGATCCTGACGATCCTCGCCGCGCCGGGCTTTCCAGTGCTCGATCGCAAGCTCGTCGAGCAGCATGGCGGGGACGGTTCAACCGCCGCCAAGGAGAAGGACAAGGCGACGACCTGGCTCAACGACAACTCCGCCGGGACCGGCGCTTATCGGCTGGTGCGCTGGGAGCGCAACGCGCAGATCCAGCTCGTGCGCAACGACAATTTTTGGCGCGGCAAGCCAGCTTTCGAGCGCGTGATCATCCGCCACATCGGTGACAGCGCGGCGCAGCTCCTCGCCGTGCGGCGCGGCGATATCGACATCGCCTTCAATCTCATACCCGAGCAGGTGACAACACTGAAGGGGGAGCCGAAGCTGCGCCTCGAGGCGCTCACCAGCCTCGACTTCGTCTACATGGCGCTCACCCAGGAGCCGGAATTCAACAAGGCGCTGGCGGTGAAGGAGGCGCGGCAAGCCATCGGTTACGCCATCGATTATGACGGCATCAAGAACTCGATGCTGGGGGGCGCGGCCTTGCGGCCGGCGCATTTCCTTCCGATCGGCGTGTCGGGGTCGACCGAGGAAATCGCAAGAGAGATCGGGTTTCGCCAGGACCTCGCCAAGGCGAAGGAGCTGCTCGCCAAGGCCGGCATGCCGGACGGCTTCGAATTCGAGATCGACTACGGCAACGCCGCGATCGCCGGCATTTCGTACCAAACGCTCGCGCAGAAGCTGCAGGCCGACCTCGCGCGTGTCGGCATCAAGGCCAAGCTCAACCCAATGGATCAAGTGAACGCCCGCACGATGTACACCACAGGCAAGGCGCAAGGCGGAGTGCTCACCTTCTGGAATCCGCCCGCGGTCGAGAACCTGCTCTGGGCCGCGGCGACCGTCGAGCGCGTCGCGAAGCGCGTGCATTGGACGCCGCCCGCATCCCTCGTGAAGCTTGTTCACGACGCGGCCGCCGAGACCGACCCGAAGAAACAGGCAGAGATGTGGGTCGACTACCAAAAGCAGATGGTCGACCAGGCGAACCATTTCATCCTGTTCCAACCGATCTATCAGATCGCGGTGCGCGACACGCTCGCCAAGCTGCCGCTCACCGCGGCGGGCTGGCAGCTCGACATGTATGCGGTGAAGCCGGC
>JAFAQA010000137.1 GCA_019246665.1 Hyphomicrobiales bacterium | reverse complement strand
CACGGTCATGTTCTTCGCCACTCGCGAGCCGATATTGCCGAGACCGATAACTGCAGTTTTCATGACGAGTGCTCCTTGCGCGTTCGCCCCGCTACTTGGTCGGCGAGAAGCTGGGGCGGGCGGTGCGCTGCCCGGCGGCACCACAGCTTGTCGCAAGCGACCGGTTCGGCGTCGAAGATCAAATTCAGATCCGAGATGGGGCCGGTGATCATCGCACTCTCCATCGCTGATTTGAGAGGCTAGATCGCGAGCCACTTGCCCAGTAGCCGACAAGGCCAGGAATTAGATTTCCAAATTTGGGATGATCGCGCTTATCTTCGGGGCCGTTACTGTCAGTCGGCTCGGGTAGGAGCGGAGGCCTCGTCTCCGACGATGAGCCCTGCACGTAATTTCTACCTGGGTATGCGGCAGGACAGGCCTCGTGTTCGCGGGAAAAATAATGACCGATCTCAACTCGCTGGTCGTCTTCGCCAAGGTCGTCGAAGCCAACAGTTTCTCGGAAGCGGCGCGACGTCTCAAGATGCCGATCTCCACGGTGAGCCGCAAGATCGCGGAGCTCGAGGATCAACTCGGCGTTCGGCTGCTCGAACGCTCGACGCGCAGCCTGCGTCTCACCGAGCTTGGAACGGAGGTCCTCGAGCACGCCATACGCAGCGCGGAGATCAGCGAGGCCGTCAGGAGCATTGTCTCGAATCGCCTTTCGGATGTTTCGGGCACCCTGCGCCTCTCAGCGCCGCCCAGCATCTCGGATACGCTGCTGACGCCACTGATCACGGCCTTCCAAGCTTCCTATCCGAATGTGCGCATCCAGGTCCTCGTTACGGACCGTTTCGTCGACCACATCGCCGAAGGTGTGGATCTGGTCTTCAGGCTGGGCGCTCTGAAGGACTCATCGCTCGTCGCGCGCAGGATCCTGACCTATCGCCATCAGCTCGTGGCGAGCCCCGCTTATATCAGTGCGTGCAAGCCGCCTCATAATCCTCAGGATCTGCTCGAGCACCGGCTTCTGTCGTTCTCGCATTGGAAGCCGGACAGCAGCTGGACCTTCGTTCACAGGAACGGCGCGGACAGGGAGACCCTGGCCTTCCAGGCGTATATTGCCATGAACGATTTTTCCGGGCTCGCGCCCGCCTTGCTGGCAGGCGGCGGCATCGGCGAACTTCCGCCCGTCGTGCAGCCCGGGCTCGTTCGTGACGGACACCTGGTCGAAGTCATGCCCGATTGGCGATTCCGGACCTTCGATCTCTCGCTTGTGCATCTCGGAAACCGGCACATTTCCAAGCCCTGCCGGCTCTTCAAGGAATTCGCATCGCAGATGGCGCCGACCCTGTTCCCCGATCTGCCGACCTGAGCCCTCATGTATCTATTGTCTTCGGCTGTGTCGCGAAGGGTCTCCCGCGAAGCTCGCGAAAGATTGAAGATCACGAGGTTACGATCACGGCCGAACGCGGTAGAGCTATCGTGTCTTACAACCGTCGGATAGAATCATCATGCCGCTCAAGATTTGGGGCCGCCTCACATCGATCAATGTGCAAAAGGCGATGCTTTGCGTCGAGGAACTCGATCTGCCCCATGAACGCATCGATGCGGGGCTCACCTTCGGCATTGTGAACACGCCTGAATATCGGGCCAAGAACCCCAACGGCCTCGTGCCGGTCATCGAGGACGACGGCTTCGTCCTTTGGGAATCGAATGCGATCGTACGCTATCTCGCCGCAAAGCATGCTTCAGGCTCGCTTTGGCCGACTGATCCGCAGGAACGAGCCGATGCCGATCGCTGGATGGATTGGCAGACGACAACATTTCAGCCGACGGTCGGACCTGCCTTCATGCACCTCGTGCGCCTGCCTCCGGAGAAGCGCGATCCCGGCGCCGTCGAGCCGTCGCGGCAAAAGACGGAAGAGTGCGTTGGCATCTTGGATAATGTGCTCGCCAAGAAGCGCTTCGTCGCCGGCGGCAAATTGA
This sequence comes from Hyphomicrobiales bacterium, assembly GCA_019246665.1. Classification (GTDB taxonomy): domain Bacteria; phylum Pseudomonadota; class Alphaproteobacteria; order Rhizobiales; family Beijerinckiaceae; genus GAS188. The sequence goes on along the minus strand of JAFAQA010000137.1, from coordinate 3,109 downwards.
CAATTGGGGACATGGCGCTTGCTCCGGCCATCCACCGCTGGCTCAACCTGCCCATCGCTCGACTCTCGCGCCCGCATGTCGAGCGCTGGTACGGCGAGATCATGCGCCGACCCCGCACCGCCAGGGCCCTCATCCTTCCAGTGGTCTAGAACGCGTTGCGTTTAGATGAGATCAGTGGCGTCAGGTTATCTTCTTTCCGCATGATCTTATCGCAAAAGTGGGGCCACTTTTGCGGAGCATGCTCTAAGGGAACGAAATTCGTAGATGACGATGGAATCATCGTCCGGTTGAGCTGGCGCCGAAGACTCGCGTCGAGATCATGATGACCGCTCGCGCTTATTTTGTGCTTGCCGCAGTCCTTTTCCTGGGAGCGGTCTCAGACGCGCGCGCATTCGCGCAACAAAAGGTCGTCTCGTGGATAGCGGAAGTTTACGCCGCGCAAGCTTCCCGCATTGCCAGTGCGCGATCCCTTGACGAAAGGGGTGTCCGCGCTCTCTTCACGCCAGAGGTGGTCGAGCTTTGGCGGGCCGCTCATCGCGATCGCGAAGCGACCGCCCCGGAGGAGCAGGGATTCGATGCGCTCTTCGGTTGGCAAGTGCCGCTTGGGACCGAGGTGAGCTTCACAGCGGTGTCCCAAGTGCTGGGCACGGCCGAAGCTCCAACCCTCCTGATCGATGTAATCGTTTCCGGAAAGCCGCGCCGCATCGTGCTCGACGCTGTCGATACCGCAGGAAGCTGGCGTATTGCCAACATCGTCTACGATGAGGGCGAGGATTTCGTGAGCTTCGAAAACAAGCACGCTCGCCCTTGAGACGTGGCCTCCCGCACAAGGTTCAGCGCGACGCTCCACAAAATGGTCGAAGCTTAGCCATTTGTTGAGCATGAGAGCAGCTGAATGGCGCCTCAACCGTCCCGTTAATCTTCGAGCAAGCATGGATGGTTTACTCTTCATTGACGATCGGCATGAACGATTCGTCGTTCCGTCCTTGCGGAATTCGCCCACGGCCTCGAAGAAGCCTTGCCGCCATGATTAACACCAAGATGACCCGTTCCGAGAAGATCGTCACCGGCCTCGCCGTCGCCGTGCTGGTCGCGGGGTTTGCGACCGGTGTATTCGCGCGGCCTTTGCTCTTGAGCCCGAAGGCGTCGGCGTCATTCGCACATGTGGTGGCCGTCGTCATTCACCGGGATAAGTGACATCATTCAGGCGCGCGGGTGATTTGACTGAAGCCTTCGTGCTCCAATCCCTCATTGCTCCTTGCGGCCGAACCCTCCAGAATGCCGGTGTTTCGTGCCGAGCATCTGCCGGGGATCATGGATCATGGATCAATCACGCCTCACCTTCGAAAGCTTTGCCTCGCTCGCCAAGCGACTAGGCCTTTCACTTTCACCTTCGCAAGCGAAGGAGCTTCACGAGGCTTATAGGAATGTGGCCGCGATGGCTGAGCGCGTGCGAGGCACCCCTTCGCTCACGGCGGAGTCCGCCATGGTCTTCGCACCCGGTTCGACGCGGCAACCGCCATGCTGACGATCGCCGAAGCCGGCGGGATGATCGCCGAACGCAAGCTCTCTCCGGTCGAGCTCGTCCAATCTCACCTCGACCGGATCGACCGGATCGACGGAAAGCTCCACGCCTTCGTGAAGGTGACGCGCGAGAGTGCGCTTACCGAGGCAAAGCGAGCTGAGGCCGAGATCATGGCCCGCGGTCCCAAAGGACCGCTGCATGGCATTCCGATTGCCCATAAGGACATCTATTCCACGCGAGGTCTGCCCACCACCGCGCATTCGAAGCTTTTGGCGCGCCATGTCTCCGATGAAGACGCGATCACTGTGTCACGGCTCGCAGCGGCGGGGACCGTGATGCTCGGCAAGCTTGCGACGCATGAGTTCGCCTGGGGCGGCCCGTCCTTCGATCTGCCTTGGCCACCTGCGCGCAACCCTTGGAACCTGGACCATTTCACAGGTGGGTCGTCGAGCGGCACGGGCGCCGCGGTCGCGGCAGGGTTCATCCTCGGCGGCACGGGTTCCGATACGGGCGGCTCGATCAGGTTGCCCGCGGCCTTCTGCGGCGTCACGGGTTTCAAGCCGACCTACGGGCTTTGTCCGCGAACCGGCATTTTGCCGCTCGCCAACTCGCTCGATCATGCGGGGCCGCTCGCCTGGACGGTGGAGGATTGCGCTCTTCTGCTCCAAGTCATGGCAGGCCATGACGCGTCCGACCCGGCGAGCGCGAATGTCGCGATTCCGAACTTTCGCGACGCGCTTAGCGGCTCGATTAAGGGGTTGCGGATCGGCTTCGTGCGTCACTTTCACGAAATTGATTATCCCGTGGATGAGGCAAGCAAAAAAGCACTTGACGAGGCAGGGAACGTGTTCCGTGGCCTTGGCGCTGATCTCCGGGACGTGGAGCTTCCGCCGCTTCAGGATTGGACGGCTTGCGGCATGATCATCATGCTGTCTGAAGCCTATGCGGTGCATGAGGAATGGCTCAAATCGACGCCCGAAGACTATGGCGAATTTTTTCGTGACCGCGTGCTGGTGGGCGCCTTCTTGAGCGCCGCCGACTATGTTCATGCACAGCGCAAACGGCGCGAGCTTTGCGCGGCGCTGGCGCGCGTTTTCGAGGAAGTCGACCTTCTGCTTTGCGCCATTACGCCGGGCGGCGCGCCGCCGATCAACGATGTGACCAAGATGAGCTCTTTCGAGCGTCCGTCCTTCTCCTTTCCGTTCAATGTCGCCGGTGCGCCGGCGCTGGCGGTTCGGGCGGGGTTCGACGAGGCCGGGCTGCCGCTCGGGGTGCAGATCGCAGGACCCCCCTTCGCGGACACGCAAGTGCTGCGCGCCGGCCATCACTACGAACGCGCGACGACTTGGCCGCTAAAGAGGCCAGCCTTGGACGCGTTTCCGTAAAGCCTATCTAAAGAATGAGAAAATCGGTTGCCACGTCCGTCGCAATGCGCGCGGGTGCAGGAAGGGTGGTGGTTGAGGCAAGTCTTGGATCTCTCCGCTCGTCCCCGCGAAAGCGGCGACCATATTTGATTGGGATGGCTGTCTAAGAACTCGCCTACTTTTCAGGAAAACGAGACGCAGCTGGCGACCGGCTGCTGGA
>JAFAQA010000091.1 GCA_019246665.1 Hyphomicrobiales bacterium | reverse complement strand
GATTTTTTCAGACGGTTAATGATTTCACGCTGTTCAGGCTCGCGGTCGCGTGCAAAGGAATTCGATAACTGGCCGCGAAATGTCGTGAAGGAAGGCCGTATAGAGAAACGAGGTATTTCGGTCCTGCAAAAGAATTGTCCTCGAACTGATGATCAGCCGTGGTCTGTTCGCCCATCTTTGCCATGACTTACACTGGCGATCGCGGGTAAGAAGGAATGCCACGCACGCGAAGAGGTCGCGACCTGCTCCGAGAAAGGGCGTCATCCTCGAGCGCCTTCATCTCAGTGAGCTAGCGGCTCGTCTCGAGCAAAGAGCCTTGCATGCGGAGGCCCCGAACGAATCAGCTTTGACGAGCTGCGCCGTTCTCGTCAGTGCTGACGCCGCTTCAGAACACTTGAAAGTGGCTTTCGGCGCTATGCACGAGAATTTGATCGAATGCTGAAAATAAGCGTCGTTAATCGAATTTTCGTGACCAATTACCAACTTATTCCAGTATGCGATCCTATTTTTGGAAAAAAGAACAGGGCGCAACTGATCACGATCTCGCCAAGGCACTTTCGTTCGGTCGCGATCTATGCCAGTAGAACGTCAAAATAGATCTCTAATGGAGGATGAAGAAGTGGCAGAACATTCGGGCACGGAGAGGAACGGCCTGGTCAGCATGACTGCTGATGTGGTCGCGGCCTATGTGGCGCAAAATCCGCTGCCGAGCGCCGATCTCCCGGGTCTCATTCAGCAGATCCACGCCACGCTCCAGCAAGTCGCCAGCGGGTCACAGAACGTCCTCGATCAGCCAGTGACTCCAGCAGTGCCGGTAAAGAAATCAGTGACCAAGGACTACATCATCTGCCTAGAAGACGGTAAAAGATTCAAGTCATTGAAGCGCCATCTTCGCAGTTCTTTCAACCTTAGTCCTGAGGAATACCGTAAGAAATGGGGTTTGCCTTACGATTATCCGATGGTGGCCCCGAACTATGCTCAAACCCGTTCCGACTTGGCGAAGAGCATGGGACTTGGCAATCTTCGGCAAAAGGCCAAGCTCGCTGCCTCTTCTGCCCCACGCGGCGCCCGGAAGACGACCGCAAGGCGAGGCGCCAAACCGGGGCGCAAGCCGTCGAGGAAGTACCGCTAAAGCATGGTCCGGAAAAGTGGAAGCCGCTTTTCAAAACCGTGCTGACCTAGACGCCCTGGAGCATGCAAGCGATTCCATCTTGGGCCAGCATGCGCTGAAGACTGGCCTTCCCGCGAGCCTCAGCGGGGGCGTTGCCGTGGCTTTTTGCCCCCGCAACCAGGCGCTGAAACGCGCCCGTCCCATCTTGCGGCGCCGAGCGCATGCAGCGACCGGCGCTGTCTGAACGTCGCGTATGGCCGATTTCCGACCTGCCTTCGCGGCGTGGTCCAGCCATGACCATTACGGCCCCCTTTCCCGGAAACGGCTGACCACCACTCAATAAAGCCATGGATCGTTTTGCCTTCGAGCCGCTAGCTTCAGCCGGATCATAGAGGCTGTCTCGACCCGGGCCGACGGCGAGACCGGCTCCGCCATGCTCCCGACCCTCGCTTCGGTGAGACGCCCTGCAACGTCGGCTCGAACGCGCTTGCACCGGCGGACGATCGCGTTACTCTTGGCTGCTCGATCATCTTCGTTGTCATGCGTGCGATCCAATCGAAGCTGTGAGGAGACGAGTTTCCGCGTCAGGGCAAAATCGGGGCGAAATGCAATGCACAACTTCGCGGAGTGTGGAAATCGCAGACCCTCGAGGAGACGCTTTCCTCGCGCAGGCACTATTCGGCCGTCCGGCAGACTCCGCTTGATCGTCCCTTCGCGCTGCGAAATACGTTGACTGCCATGAGCAGGAGCCAAGCTTCGAAGGTGCCCGACAGCAGCGCGCAGCCGTCCTTTCCGGCCGACGTGCCTTACCTCGTGCGCAGGGTGCTCGCCCCGACGACACGTCTGTGTGCCGGATCGCTTACGGTCGTCCTTCCTGATGGACGCAAGGTGCATCTCGAGAGCGGCGCCCCAGGGCCGCAAGCTGAGCTCGTGATCAATGACTATAATTTCGCGCGACGCCTTCTGGCGGCGGGAGAGATCGGCTTCGGGGAAGCGTATCTGCAGGGAGAATGGGAATCACCTCACCTCGAAACTCTCATCGAGCTCATGAGCGTCAACCGCAGGGTCATCGACGACGTCATGCCGGGACGCTTCGTGCAGCGCATGCTGCAGCTGCTTGGCCATATGCTCAATCGCAACACGCGTTCGGGTGCGCGACAGAATATCCAAGCGCATTACGATCTCGGCAACAATTTTTATCAGACTTGGCTCGATCAAACGATGACCTATTCTTCCGCGGTCTTCGCGCCGGGCGACAATGATCTTGCCGCGGCGCAGGAACGCAAATATCGCCTCCTGGCCGAACGCGCGGCCGTGCGGCCGGGCGAGAATGTGCTCGAGATCGGTTGCGGCTGGGGAGGCTTCGCCGAATTTGCGGGGCGCGAACTCGGTTGCAAGGTCACGGGCCTCACCATCTCCAAGGAGCAGTTCGACTTCGCCTCGGAACGAATTCGCAAGGCGGGCCTCGCCGACCGCGTGACCATTGCCTTGCGCGATTACCGCGACGAGCATGGCACCTTCGACCGCATCGTCTCGATCGAGATGTTCGAAGCGGTGGGCGAAGGCTTCTGGCCCGAATTCTTCCGCCAGATGCGCGAGCGGCTGCGGCCCGGCGGCACCGCCGGATTGCAGGTGATCACCATCGCCGAATGGCTATGGCCGAGCTACCGGCGCGAGGTGGATTTCATTCGTCGCTACATTTTCCCCGGCGGCATGCTTCCCACCGCTACCATCATGCGCAGCCTCGGCGAGAAATCCGGCTTGCCCATGCTGAATGAATGGGCCTTCCGCCAGGATTATGCGACCACGCTCGCGCAATGGCGCGAACGTTTTCTCGCCGCTTGGCCGAAGCTCAAGCCGCTCGGTTTCGACGAGCGCTTCCGCCGCATGTGGGAATATTACCTCTCCTATTGCGAGGGTGGCTTCCGCGGCGGTTCGATCGACGTGCGCCAGATGGTGTTTGCGAGGCCCGAATAAGGAAGCCCTCACGCAACGTCCGCGGCGGCTCAGGCAGCTCGGCCCTTGCGTGCGTCTCGCGTCATAGCCCGCGCCAGCACCTGAAAATAGAGAGCGTAGGGAAGAAGCCTCGTGAATTTGGAAAGCCAGGCGAGCCGCCTCGGAAAGGCGATCTCGAAGCCGCCAGCCGCCATGCCATCGGCAATGCGTCGCGCCGCCTCATCGGCGCTCATCAGAAACGGCATCGGGAAGTTTTGATCTGCGGTCATCGGCGTAGCGACGAAACCCGGGTCGACCACCTGCATATTCACGCCCCAGTTGTCGCAATCGAACTTGAGGCTCTCACAAAGATGGATCGCGGCCGCTTTCGACGCGCCGTAAGCGGGTGCCATCGGCAACCCCCGATAGCCGGCGAGCGAAGCCATGACCGCGATCTGTCCTCGCCTTCGCTCCCGCATGCGGGGCAACAGAGCCGCAAGCCCATTGAGAACGCCGAAGAGATTCACCTCGAACGTTTCCCGGAAGGCCGCAAGGTCGATGATTCCCGACCGCCAGGCCGGAGCAATGCCCGCGTTGAGAAAGGCGAGTGCGATTGGCCCGTGGGCGAGCTCGATCGCGGCAACCGCACGCTCGATCGCTGCCGCGTCCGTAACGTCGCAAGGATGGCCGACGATGCGCGCGCCGAAAGCTTTGGCCTCTCCGGCCAGCGCGTCGAGCGCATCGGCGGAGCGCGCGCTTGCCGCAACGGTGAAGCCGCGGCGGGCGAGTTCGCGTGCCGTGGCGCGCCCGATGCCGGAACTTGCTCCCGTCACCCAGGCGACCCCGTCGGTGGGCTTGGCTCGGTAAGTCATAAAGATCGCTCAGGCCCTTTGATGAAGCGCGCCCGACCCTGGGGCAAGGCGCAGTGGCGCGCCCTCGCATCGGCCATGACACTGCGCAAAGGCGAAGGCAACCGGCAGTTCGACCATGACCTTCAGCGGTTTTTCTCGCACAATCTCAAGCCTCCTGCTATGGCGGCACGCGCAATTGCGGCCGGGGGGCGCGTCGATCGGGTTGCTCACACGCCTGATGATCTGAAGTGAAGGGACATGACCATGCCCACCGATTTGCTGTTTCGCGCCGATGCCTATGGCCGCGAGTGCGCGGCGACCGTGGTCACCGTGAACGAGCGCGGCGGCATCGTGCTCGATCGGACCGTGTTCTACGCCCAAGGCGGCGGCCAACCGGGCGACAAGGGAGTGATCGAGGTCGGTGCGCAACCGATCATGATCGCCACCACCGTCTACGACCAGGCGGATAAGGGCATCGTCGTGCATGTGCCGGATGAGGGCCAGCCCTTGCCTTCACCGGGTGCGGCGGCAACCGCAAAGCTCGATTGGGACACGCGCTTCAAGCGCATGCGCATTCACACTGCGCTTCATCTCCTCTCCTGCGTTCTCCCCTTCCCCGTCACCGGCGGCGCGATCGGGGAAGGTGAGGGCCGGCTCGACTTCGATATCCCGGATGCCGGGCTCGACAAGGAGGAGCTTACGGCGAAGCTTCAGGCGCTCGTCGATCGGGACGCCAAGGTCGGGCAACGTTGGATCACGGATGAGGAGCTTGCCGCCAATCCCAGCCTCGTGAAGACCATGTCGGTGAAGCCACCCATGGGTTCCGGCAAGGTGCGGCTGGTGGAGATCGAGGGCATCGACCTTCAACCTTGTGGCGGCACGCATGTGGCGCGAACCGGCGAGATCGGCCAAGTGAGGGTCACGACAATCGAGAAGAAGGGCAAGCAGAACCGGCGGGTGCGCATCGGCCTCATCTGAGGCGCGTGGCCGGGCAATTCATCAGGAACCCGCAGGTGACGCAATTGCGATCGCCGGACGCTGCGCTAGCGCAAAGACTATTGTCCGCGCATGCCGTGCGCGAACGTGCCCATGAGATGCTGGCGCTAGGCGAAACGGGTGTTCTTTCCCATTGGACCGTCGACCGGACGAAGCTCGACCGTGCCGCCGCCTATGTGATCGAGACGATCCGTCAGAATTACCCGAGCCTCGACATTCCCTTCCATGCGCGCTGGCGGCATTTCGCTGCGGGCGGGATCGATCGCTGGGCGAGGCTCGCCGCGAATCTGCAATGGCCGGATGCGGCAAGTCGTGCCCGCGCGGAATTCGACCTCGCCATCGTGAGCGTCCTTCTCGACGCGGGCGCCGGCCCCGATTGGCGCTATCGAGCCGCGGACGGTTCGCTCCTCTCGCGTTCAGAAGGGCTTGCGGTCGCTTCCATCGAGATGTTCGGGACAGGCGCCTTCTCGGCTGATCCGAAAGACAAGCTTCGGGCGGACGCATCGCGGCTGGCGTCAATGGAAGCCGCCGAGATCGCGCAGGGATTTCAAGTCTCGCCGAGAAATCCGCTCATTGGGCTCGAAGGTCGCGCTTCCCTTCTGCGGGCGCTCGGGCGCCAAGTCTCGGCAGCGCCGACGATCTTCGCCGGGCGTGATATCGCACGACCTGGTGGGCTCTTCGACCACCTCGTCGGCCTCGCCGGATCGCCTCCCCGCATCGAGGCAGCCGCCATCCTTCAAGCCGTGCTCACCCATCTCGGCCCCATCTGGCCATCGCGCCTGTCGCTCGGCGGCGTCGCGCTCGGGGATTGCTGGCATCACTCCGCGCTTCGCAGAACGGACGCCACGGACGGCCTCGTGCCTTTCCACAAGCTCTCGCAGTGGCTCTCCTATTCACTTATCGAACCGCTTCAACAGGCAGGCGTCGCGATCAGCCACATTGACGGCCTCACCGGCTTGCCCGAATACAGGAACGGAGG
>JAFAQA010000539.1 GCA_019246665.1 Hyphomicrobiales bacterium | reverse complement strand
AGCGTTGCGTCAGAGCCCCGCAACTGCAATCGACCAGACGCCGATCATCGCCAGAAAGCCGCAAAGAGCAGCAACCTCGACAACGTTTTCCACAAGAATGCGAGCCATGTGAGTTCCTCTCTGAGCTCGTTATGTTCTATGTATGTTCTAATAAACTGTCAAGATCTGCATCACCGGTTACCCTTTTGAGGCCTGGTGGCAACCGAATTGACCAGACGGCGCCTCGTTCTGTTATTTTTTCAATGAGGCCCTTTTCGCTCCGAGCCTTGCCCCTTCGACAACCCCTTGCCTTGGGCTCGCGAGGGCTGCATGAAACCCTGGATGGCCGCCCTTCACCTCATCAAGCTCTGCGTCGGTGTCGAGACGATCACCGAGCTCGAGGAATGGGTTGAGAGAAAGCTGCGGGAGCGCGGCGAGCATTTCCACACCACGCGCATGATGCCGAAACGCACGGACGAGCTCCTTGCGGGCGGCTCGCTCTTTTGGGTGATCAAAGGCCAGATCGCCTGCCGCCAGAAGCTCATCGGCATCACTCCATTCACGGATGGTGAAGGCATTGGACGGTGCAAGCTGAGGCTGGAACCGGTGGTGAAGCCTGTCTCACCTCGGCCCTATCGCGCCTTCCAAGGATGGCGATACCTCGCTCCGAAGGACGCACCGCGCGATCTCAGCAAGCGCGGACGCGGCCTTGACGCGATGCCCGAACGCTTGCGGCGTGAACTCGCGGAACTTGGCTTGATTTGAAATGGGGTTGGCTCAAATCTCTCTGATCATCCCCGCGAAAGCGATGCGAAGCGGGATCCAGCTCTTCGCGGGATCAGTCGCAAGGCCTGGAGTCCCGCTCTCGCGGGGATGAACGGCGTGAGGCGCGGGAAGCGCGGCGTGGGGAGCGAGCATGAGCGGTTGCGAGGGAGGAGCGGGAATGTGGACGCTGCCGGCGGTTGACGAATCCCTACGCCGCGCGACAGAGGCGGGCGAGGTGCCGGGTCTCGTCGTCGCCGCCGCGACGGATGACGGCCTCGTTTATGAGGCGGCGTTCGGCAAGCGTGAGGTCGGCAAGCCCGCCGCGATGACGACGGACAGCGTCTTCTGGATCGCCTCGATGACGAAGGCGATCACTTGCACGGCCGCGATGCAGCTCGTCGAACGCGGCAAGCTCAAGCTCGACGATCCAATCGAGACGCTCTTGCCGCAGCTTGCGGGCCGCCAAGTGCTCGAAGTTGATCCTTCATCTGGCGACGCACGCCTTCGCCCGGCAAAGCGCGCCATCACCTTGCGCCAGCTCATGACGCATACTTCGGGATTCGCCTACAACATGTGGAACGCAAAGCTCCTGGCCCATATGGAGCGCAACGACATTCCGGGCGTCGCCAGTTGCGCCGAGAAGGCGCTCGCCATCCCGCTCTCCTCCGACCCCGGCGAGAGATGGGAATACGGCATCGGCATCGATTTCGTCGGCAAGGCGGTCGAGGCGGCGAGCGGCAAAAGGCTCGATACCTACCTCGCGGACCACATCTTCGCCCCGCTCAAGATGAGCGACACCACATTCAGGCTTGGCGAAAGCCAGCGCGCACGCCTCGTCTCCATGCATGCGCGCGACGCGGACAGCGCGCTCACACCCATCGCCTTCGAGATCCCGCAAGAGCCCGAATTCCATATGGGAGGCGGCGGGCTCTACGGGACGGCGCGCGACTACATCGCCTTCATCCGCATGTTCTTGAACGGCGGCACGCTCCACGGCACGCAGATCCTCCGGCCAGAGACCGTCTCGCTCATGGCGCAAAATCACATCGGCGACCTTTCCGTCACGAGGCTGCCGAGCGCGATGGCGGGCCTGTCGAATGATGTCGAGCTCTTTCCTGAGCAGGAGAAGAAATGGGGCTTGAGCTTCCTCATCAACACGAAGACGACGGCGCAAGGGCGAAGCGCCGGAAGCCTCGCCTGGGCGGGGCTCGCCAACACCTATTTCTGGATCGACCCTTCCCGTAAGATCGGTGGCGTGATCTTGACGCAGCTCCTCCCCTTCGCGGACCCGACGGTGCTGCAACTCTTCGGCGAATTCGAAAGCGGCGCGTATCGCGAGCTCGACCGGCAGAAGTAAGCGGCGGCTTAAACCCCTCCGCTGATCCTCGCGAAAGGCGGGCTCCAAATCTCCTGAGCTCGTGCTGGAGGTCTAGGTTCCCGCTTTCGCGGGAAAGAGCGGAGAGCGGGTGGCGGCGAAGCGCGAAAGATCGGCCTTCGGATCGATGAGGAGCATCGCCGCAAGCCCGCCGGCAACGATCAAGAGACCGGCGAATTGAAAGCCCGTGCCAAAGCCCGCTCTCGGATCGGCGCCGACATCGACGAGCCTTCCCATGATCACCGGCGCGAGGGAGCCGGCGAGCGTGTAGAAAGCGTTGCTGATGCCGAGCATCGCGCCGCGCTGGCGCACAGGGCTGATCTCACCGATCAAGGCGGGACCAAGCGTATAGATGACGCTTCCCGAGGCAAAAGCCACCGTCACCAGCGCGATCTGCAAAGGCCCACCCGCCGCGAGCGGCATCAAGATCATCGCAGTGCCGGCGAGCGCCACGCAAGCACCTCCCAACAGGCCGCGCGCATTGCGACTCGAAACTCCGCGCGCGAGGAGCCATTGCGAAAGCGCCCCCATGCTGGGTGAGAAGAAGATTTGCATTAGCGAAGGGAGCGTCAAGATCCAGGCGACATCCGTCTGACTGAAGCCCGCGCCCTTGTTGAGATAGGCGGGAAGCCAAACCACCGCGAGCGTCAACGCCCAATAGGCGCTAAAGCCCGCGACCAAGACGCCGATCGCGCTTCGGCAAGTGAGGAGCCGCCAATAAGGCACATGGCTCAACCCTGCGCCCCCAACTTCAGCCACGGGCTCGCTCAGTGGCCCTTCCTCACCGACGACAAGCCACACAGCGACCCAGATGAAGCCCACAAGCGCGAGTGCGCCGAAGGCCGCATGCCAACTGTAGTGGACGACGATCCATGTCACCACCGGCGCGGTGATGCCCGTGCCTACCGCAGCCCCGATCGAGACAAGGCTCGTAGGTACGGTGCGGCGCCCGTTCTCGAACCATTTGTAGACGGCATGCAGCGCGACCGGATAGGCGGGCCCTTCGCCGGCGCCGAGAACGACGCGCGAGACAAGAAGCACAGAGAAGCTCACCGTTCCGATCATCGGAAGCTGGGTAATCGCCCAGATGAGGGCGGCGATGGCCAACACCCATTTCGTCTTCACATGGTTGACGAGAAAGCCGACGAGAACGGCGGAGAGCGAGAACAGAAAGAAGAAGGCGCTATTCAGCCCGCCGAACTCGGTGTTGGTGAGCTTGAGTTCGTCCATGATGTTGACCGCGGTGATGCCGATCACCGCCTTGTCGGCAAAGTTGATGAGCATGAAGAAAAACATCATGCCGACGACAATCCAGGCTTTTCGATCCCTCGCGAGAGCGTTCATCTTCTCCCTCTTCCTTCTTTTGTTTTCTGTTGTTGGAATAGCCGCGCCGGATGATTTTCGGGCGGTTCAACTGAAGGGGCGCCCGTTCGCGGCATAGACAGAAGCCGAGCGAAAGAGGTTCTCGGACATGAGGCCTTCTTCGCCGTCGGCGCGCCGCTCATAAAGCGCCGCGACGCCCTTTCGAATCTCGCCATCTTCGGGGTTGGCCTCGAGGGCGTAATCGGCGAGGTGGCAAGCGAGGCGAAGATCGCCGTCGGTCGCGAGCGCCTGCGCTCGTGACAAGAGGGCGCGCGCGCCGCCCGCGAGCCTCGCAATCTCGGCCGCGACCGCAAGCCGCGGCGCGGGCTTCAATTCGCTCGGGCGCCCATTCCACCAGCCGCCGTAGAAGCGCACGATGTTGCGCACGATGTATTCGCCTTCGTCGTAGATCGGGCGAAGCCAGGGCGACGATGATTGGGGAAGCTTTACCGCATGCACGATGTCGGCGTGCGGCGGCGCGCCATCCGCCATCGCCGCGAGTGTGCGCTCGACGATGGCCTCCAGATATTCGGCGGTCTCGATGAGAATCCGGCGGATCTTGCCAGGGTCGTTCACCACGGGCCCGCCATGGCCGGGGCAAAGCGTTTGCGCCTCGAGCGCCGCCATGCGCCGCAGGCCCGCCGCCCAATCCCAAGGGTAGCGCTGCACCTTCTGCGGGTTGCCGGCATTCGGCAGCGCATTGATGACGAGATCACCCGAGCACAGAACCTTGCGGCTCGGGCACCAGACGAAGCTGTGGTCGTCGGTCTCGGCGCGGCAATGATGAACTTCGAAGGCGACGCCGCCGACGCTGAACGCGAAGCTCTCGTCGTAAAGCGTATCCGGCATGAGGGCTGGCCGGGAGAAGCTGTCATATTCCTCGCCGTCCCCGGCGCGTTCCGGGCTGCCGCCGAATTGCCGCGCGTTGATGGCCGCATTGAAGCGACTCGTGAGCTCGTAGCGCGCGAAGCGCGCGAGCATGTTCTTCTGCGCGATGATGCGCGGGCGGGGTTGGCCCGGCACGAGGAAGGCTTCGAGCCCATAGGCATGGTCCACATGGCCATGGGTGAAGACCGCGGTGTGAATGGGCGCCGTCGTCTTTTCGCGAAGCATCGCGGCAAGCACGGGGCCGAGCGGCGCCATGCCGCTATCGACGAGCACGACTCCGTCATCCGTCTCGAAGCCCGTGACGCCGCTGAAGCGGGACTGGAAAAAGGTGCGCTCGGCGACCTCGAGCGGACCGCCCGACCAGAAGAAACCCGCTTCGTCTGGCGACTTGCCGCGCATCGCCTTGAAGCGTTCCGACGTCTTATTGCTCACACCTGTTGCTTTCCGATTTGGGCCCTGGCCGGATCAAGAGTTGCGAACGATCACGGCGTCGACCGCGACCGCGCCCTTGGAAAGAACCAGGAATGGGTTGATGTCACAGCTCACAATCTCGTGCGCATGGGCGTGCGCGAATGAGGAGAGGTCGACGAGCGCGCGCGCCATCGCCTCGATATCGGCGGGCAGGCGGCCGCGTGCGCCCTCGAGAAGCGCGAAACCCTTGAGCTCACGCAACATGGCGTGCGCCTCCTCGATACCGATCGGCGCGAGGCGCAACGAGATATCGTGGAGGATCTCGACGAAGATGCCGCCAAGCCCGACCATGACCACGGGCCCGAAGACCGGGTCGAGATTCGTGCCGAGCACGATCTCGGTGCCCCCTTCGATCCGAGGCGCCACGAGGCAGCCTTGGATGCGTGCCCGCGGGTGGGCGCGGCGTGCACGGGCGAGCAGTTCCTCGAAGCCCTTCAGAACTTCCGCTTCGCTCGCGAGGCCAAGCAGCACGCCGCCAATGTCGCTCTTGTGAAGGATGTCGGGCGAAGCGATCTTCATCACCACCGGAAATCCGATTTTCCGCGCGGCGTCGACCGCGCTCTTCGCATCCGGGGCGAGGTGTGACTCGACCACCGGAATGCCTGCCGCGCCGAGCGCCCGAAGCGCTTCGACTTCGCCCATTGGCCCTTCCGGCAAGGGCGGATGAGCGCGCTGTTCCGCGCGCCCCGTTTCGCCCGAGCGCTCAGCAAAAAAGCGCAATGCGGCCGCGGCGCGCACGGCACGTGACGGATCTTCGAAAGAAGGAATGGCGAGCGCGCCGAGTTCATCGCGAAATTGTGGCGTCGAAAGCCCCGCCGAGATGAGGCTGACATCCGGGTGCCGCTCACGCAAGCTTGCGAACACGCCCTTCAGCATCGGCGCATGCTCGGGGTTGCGCGGCAAGGCACCGGTGAAGGTGACGAGGCCGCCAAAGCCGCCTTCCGCGAGCGCAATCTCGAGGCCGCGTTCGAAGAGCTTCGGATCGGCCACGACTTGACCCGTGACGTCGATCGGGTTTCGCGGGCCCGCATAGGGGAGGATCTCGCGCACCCGCGCTTGCGTCGCCTCGGGCAATGGAGTCACTTCGAGGCCGAGATTGGTTGCCGCATCGGCCATCAGCACACCGACGCCTCCGGACACGGTGACGAGGCCAAGGCTCGCATTGCGTGGTGGTTTACCCACGGCGCAAGCAAGACCGACATCGAGGAACTCCTCGATGGTTTGTGCTCGATAGACACCGTACTGGCGAAAGAGCGCATCGAACACGGCATCCGATCCGGCAAGTGTCGCGGTATGCGAGGCCACGGCGGCCGCACCCGACGCCGTGCGCCCGACCTTGATGGCAATGACGAACTTGCCTTTTCGTCTTGCGGTCTTCAGCGCTTCGATGAGCGCGGGACCGTTCCGGCAGCCTTCGAGGTAAAGCAGGATCACCTCGGTCGATGCGTCATTAGCGAGAAAGCTCACGCATTCGGCGATGTCGATATCGGCCTCGTTGCCGGTGGTGACGCAATAGCTGAAGGAGAGCCCGCGTTCGCGCGCCAGATTATAGCTCAGCCCGCCGAAAGCGCCGCTCTGGCTCGCCAAGCCGATGCGGCCGGCGCGCTTCTCGGTGAGTGCGAAGGCCGGATGGAAGCTCGCGACCATTCCCTCCGCGAAATTGACGACGCCGAGGCAATTCGGGCCGAGCACGCGCATCCCCGCGCTTCTCGCCAACGCCGTGATCTCGCGCTGCGCCGACGCTCCCGGCGCATCGACCTCGGCAAAACCGGAAGTGAACATGACGGCGGCACGAACGCCCGCCTCGGCGCAGTCGGCGACCGCCGCGCGGCTCAACTCCTTGGGAACGGCGATGATCGCGAGGTCGACCTTTTTGCCGATCGCTTTGACCGAGCCGAATACCGGAAGCCCCTGGATCGTGCTTGCACGCGGATTGACAGGATAGATCTCTCCTTTGAAATCTGCCCCGAGCATGAATTTGATGGGAAGGCTTCCGAGCTTCGTCGGGTCCGTGGAAGCCCCGACGACAGCGATGCTGCGCGGACGGAACAAGGCATCTAGCATCGCGGAAGCAGTCTCCACACATTGGGGCGCGCCTGCGAGATCAGCCGCGCCCCGGCAAGATGTTGGCGAGGGCCGGCTTTCCCGATCGTCGTCCAACGAGCCCGTCTTTGCGCGAGTCAGGCCCGCACGCAAGCGTCACGCGCGCTCGGTGCGCGTGCCCATGCCGTCTTCGCATCGGCCTCGAAAGGGAGGCGAGGATGACCGGGCCGATGCCTGGCCGATGCCCCGGTCATGACGAACACGTCATGCGCGCACTTGGTGCGCGTATCCATGCCGTGCTTCCAACTGCGCGTGCGCAAGGAAGACGTGGATGGCGGGCCAATTTCCACATCACACGCTTGTGATGTTTGAAGGCAAATCGAATTGCGATGCTGGCTCAAAGGCTTGTCTCACTACATCTCCACGCGTTCGCAAAAATGAGGGCGGTGGACCGCGCCAGGCGCGAATAATCCGATGTAGAGGAGTGTTGCGGTCATTCCAATCGCAAGGAAGCGGAGGATCATCATGCAGCGTTTGAGTCGGTTCATGCGAGGCTTTGCTCCTGCTTCGCTCGCGCTTGCTGTCGTTCTCGCCGCCGGCATGGCTTTGGCCGATGGCGGAGGCGGTGGTGGCGGGGGCGGCGGTGGAGGCGGAGGCGGAGGCGGGGGTGGAGGCGGCGGTGGCGGCGGCGGCAATGCCGGCGGCTCGGCCGATAGCGGCGTCATACCCACCCCGCAGGCCGTGTGTGCCAAGGGCAAGATTTACGACCACAAGCGCAATCGCTGCGTCAAAGCCGAGCGCGGCGTGCTTCCCGACGCTTACATGACCGAATACGCCTATTCGCTCGCGAAGAACGAGCGCTATGCCGAGGCGCTCGATGTTCTCAACCTCCTCGAGAATCCCAACACGCCGCGCGCCCTCAATTATCGAGGCTACGCGACGCGCAAGCTCGGCCGCGTCGATGAGGGCATCGGCTATTATCTGAAGTCGGTCGCGCTCGACCCGAGCTACGCTCAAGTCCGCGAATATCTCGGCGAGGCCTATATCGTCCAAGGCAAGCTCGATCTCGCGAAATCCGAGCTTACGAGCATCAAGGCGATCTGCGGCACCGGCTGCAATGAATATGAGGATCTCGCGCAAGCGCTCGAGGACTCGAAGCTCTAAGAGCTGACGGGCTGCGCGCCCGCTGAAGTGTCATGACCGGGCGTCGGCTCGGTCATCCACGCCTTGCTTTCGAGGCCGATGCGAAGAAGGCATGGGTGCTCGCGCCGAGTGCGAGCAGGACGAATCCGTCATGACCGGGTGTCGGCCCGGTCATCCACGCCTTGCTTTCGAGACCGATGCGGAGAAGGCAAGGGTGCTCGCGCCGGGCGCGAGCAGAACGAATCGCGTCATGACTGGGCGTCGGCCCAGTCATTTGCGCCTTGCTTTCGATGCCGATGCGAAGAAGGCATGGGTGCTCGCGCCGGGCGCGAGCATGACGAATCGCGTCATGACTGGGCGTCGGCCCGGTTGTCACTCCTTGGATTCGAGGCGAATGGAAAAAGGCATGGGTGCTCGCGCCGAGTGCGGGTAAGACGAATCGCTTCCTCGGCTTTTGCCCGAGCATTAGTGCCCGCATCCATGCCTTCCCGGATGGGGCGCTGTCAGGAGGGCGGCTATGAGGGGCCGACGCTTGGCCGATGCCCGGTTATCACGGGCGCGTTCATCGAACAGGGTTAATATTTTCCGACAGGATCGCGTTCGCAACCCTCTCAAAAATCCCCAAGCCCGTTCCGATGCTTGCGCTGAGTCGCTCCCATTGAATTGAAAGTTATCCACTTCTTTCCCACATATAGTTGCTGATCCGAATATCAGCCACAATCTCTTGACGCGTGCCGACTCGTCTGGCATCGTTGAAGGCCTGGGCGCGAGACAGCCTGAAGCTTCCGGTTGAGATCTTTCCCACCACGCGTCGGGAGCCGGAAGGGGAGGTCCCAAGTCTCGCGAAGGGGTTCTCGCCGGAAGGCCGATCAACGGCTCAAAGGCGGCGTCAAGCAGCGACAAATTCGGATCAACCGCGCCATCGGGCGCAACGGGCTGTCACGCCCGAATAGATGAGGCTTGTCATGCGGGTGGAACGTCGCTTCACGAAGGCCGGGCAATCTTCCTACGCGGATATTCCGTTCCGCGAAGCGTCGAGCGAAATCCGCAATCCTGACGGATCGGTTGTCTTCCGCATGGATGGGATCGAGGTGCCGGAGGCTTGGAGCCAGGTCGCCTGTGACGTGTTGGCGCAAAAATATTTCCGTCGCGCGGGGGTGCCGACGCGCCTGAAGCGGGTCGAGGAGAATGACGTCCCGGCTTGGCTGTGGCGTTCGATTCCTGATGATAAAGCCCTTGAGGCGCTGCCGGAGGAGCAGCGCTTCGGTTCCGAGCTGTCGGGCAAGCAGGTCTTCGACCGGCTTGCGGGAGCCTGGACGTATTGGGGCTGGAAGGGTGGCTATTTTTCCGCCGAGGAGGATGCGCGCGCCTTTTTCGACGAGATGCGCTTCATGCTTGCCCGCCAGATGGCCGCGCCCAATTCCCCGCAATGGTTCAACACGGGCCTGCATTGGGCCTATGGCATCGACGGGCCTAGCCAGGGCCATTTCTACGTCGACTTCAAGACGGGCCGTCTGACCAAGTCGAAATCGGCCTATGAGCATCCTCAGCCGCATGCCTGCTTCATCCAATCCGTTGCCGATGACCTCGTGAACGAGGGCGGCATCATGGATTTGTGGGTGCGCGAGGCGCGGCTCTTCAAATACGGTTCGGGCACCGGCTCGAATTTCTCGCAACTTCGAGGTGAAGGCGAGCGGCTTTCGGGCGGCGGGCGCTCTTCGGGCCTCATGTCCTTCCTCAAGATCGGCGACCGGGCAGCCGGCGCCATCAAATCGGGCGGCACCACGCGTCGCGCCGCGAAGATGGTCGTGGTCGATGCCGACCATCCCGACATCGAGGCGTATATCGATTGGAAGATGAAGGAGGAGCAGAAGGTCGCGGCTCTCGTCGCCGGCTCGCGCATCTGCGAAAAGCATCTCAAAGCCGTGATGCGCGCCTGCGTCAATTGCGAGGGGCCGGGCGATGACTGCTTCGACCCCACCAAGAACCCGGCGCTCAAGCGCGAAGTGAAGCTCGCCAAGCGCGCCATGGTGCCGGAGAGCTACATCAAGCGCGTCATCCAATTCGCGCGCCAAGGCTACACCGATATCGCCTTCGACACTTACGACACGGATTGGGATTCGGAGGCTTACCTCACGGTCTCCGGTCAGAATTCGAACAATTCGGTGCGCGTGACGGACGAATTCCTCGATGCGGTCGAAGCCGATGGCGACTGGTCGCTGAAGGCTCGTATCACCGGCAAGGTGACGAAGACGCTGAAAGCGCGCGATCTCTGGGAAAGGATCGGCCACGCGGCCTGGGCTTCGGCGGACCCCGGCATCCAGTTCCATTCGACGATCAACGATTGGCACACCTGCCCCGCGTCAGGGCCGATCCGCGCCTCGAACCCGTGCTCGGAATACATGTTCCTCGACGACACGGCGTGTAATCTCGCCTCGTTGAACCTCCTGCAATTTTACGATCGCCAGACGAAGCACTTCGCTGTCGCGTCTTACGAGCACGCCTGCCGGCTTTGGACGCTCGTTCTCGAAATCTCGGTGATGATGGCGCAATTCCCCTCGCGCGAGATCGCCGAGCTTTCCTACCGCTACCGCACGCTCGGCCTGGGGTATGCGAATATCGGCGGCCTGTTGATGACCATGGG
>JAFAQA010000485.1 GCA_019246665.1 Hyphomicrobiales bacterium | reverse complement strand
CTCGTCGACGAAGCTCTCGACCGCGAAGATGTTGGCGATCTTTCCGGGCGCGCGAATATTGGCGGGCCGCAAAGGCGCGTCCTTCAGCCAATGCGCCAGCACCTCGACATTCTTAACCGCATAGGGCGGGGACGCATTCTGGGTGATCAGTCCCGTGGAGATTCCCGTCGGCTGCTTCGCGCCCGCCGCATTGGG
Source organism: Hyphomicrobiales bacterium (assembly GCA_019246665.1). Lineage (GTDB taxonomy): Bacteria > Pseudomonadota > Alphaproteobacteria > Rhizobiales > Beijerinckiaceae > GAS188. The sequence continues at coordinate 5,536 of JAFAQA010000485.1, read as the reverse complement.
GCCGAGAAGAGGCACATTCGGCAGGGTCGCGGTCGCTTTCGGAATCCACATCTCGGTCCGCCAAGCGACGATCTTGCCGTCTGTGCCGAGCGCGCCTTCGAGCCCGATGAGTTGTGGAGGCCCCTTTGGATCAAAGCGATGCTCGTCCTCGCGCATCCACTGCACCCGCACTGGACGGCCCACGGCTCGCGACATCAAGGCCGCGTCCGCGGCCGCGTCGTCATGGCCGTTCATGCCGTAGCAGCCGGCGCCGTCGACATAGATGAGACGCACAGCTTCGTCCGGCAGGCCGAGGAAATGCGCGAAGGCGAAGCGAAAGCGATGCGTCGCCTGCGAAGCCGTCCAGATCGTTGCCTTGCCGTCTCGGACATCGGCGACGGCGCAAGAAGGACCCATCGAGCCGTGCGTCTGCACCGGCCAATAGAATTCGCTTTTCAGGTGGTCAGCCGAGGCGGCGAGCGCGGAGGGTGCCTCGCCCTTCTTCATCAAGGTCTCGTCGCTTTCGAAAGGCCCGGCGCGCATCGACTGGCGCACGGCTTCATTACCGAGGAGACTGTCCCGGGTCTCCCAATTCGCCTTGAGCGCGCGCGAGGCGCGCACGGCGTCCCATTCATCATCGGCGACGACGCCGAGGAAGTTCTGGATACGCACCACCCTTGCGCCGGGAATATGCGCGATCGTACTCTCATCGACGGAGAGGAGCCTCGCATCAACTGCCGCAGGCCTCACCGTGCGTCCATGCAGCATGCCGTCGATGCGCAAATTATGGATGTAGAGATGCGTGCCCATCACCTTCGCGGGAACGTCGGGCCGGCCCAGAGGCTTGCCGACAAGGACGTAATCGTCAGGATTGCGGAGCGGTGCTTTCGGATCGAGTTTCAGCGCGAATTGCCGATCCCCGATGAGCTCGCCAAAGTGGATGCCCGAGCCTCCGCCCTTCGCGCGGATCTCGCCATTGACCGCCTCGACATCACCCGTCTGAACACCAAGGCGCTCGGCGCCCATGCGCAACATCGCCTCGCGCGCCGTTGCCGCCGCCTGGCGGATCTGGACGCCGCCGCGCGCCACGCCCGTGCTGCCGGCTGTCGAGCCTTGATCAGGCGTAAGCGCCGTATCGCCCTCGATGAGCTTCACCTTGTCGATGCGGATGCCAAGCTCCTCGGCCGCCATTTGCGGGATGGCCGCTCGCAGTCCCGTGCCGAGATCGACCTTGCCGCAATAGATCGTCATGCTGCCGTCGGCATGAAGCGCAAGATAGGCATCGACGAGGGCGGGATCGAGAACGCGACCGCCGGCATCGGCAGCAGCCGCTGCTTGCGCGAGCGTCGCGTTCGGAGCTGCGAAGGCGATGACGAGAGCGCCCGTGCTCTTCAGGAGATCGCGGCGCGAAAACTGGGCATTCATGTCTTTTGCCTCCCGGTCGCGCGCAGCACGGCGCGCAGCACGCGGTCGTGCGTGCCGCAGCGGCAAAGATTACCCGCCAAGGCCTGCTTGATCTCATCGAGGCCAGGTTTCGGGTTTTGCGCGATGAGGGCGGCGCTCGTCATCACCATGCCGTTGGTGCAATAGCCGCATTGCGCGGCCGCCTCGGCGATGAAGGCCGCCTGCACAGGGTGCGGCTTCTCCGTCGTCCCGAGCCCTTCGATGGTGGTGATCTTGAGACCTTGCGCGGCGGAGATCGCCAATTGGCAGGAGCGGACCGGTGCGCCGTCAGCGATCACCGTGCAAGCCCCGCACTGACCCAGCCCGCAGCCGAATTTCGGCCCCATGAAGCCGAGCGCATTGCGCAGCACGTAAAGGAGCGGCTGGCCGGGGTCGCTGCTCTCGACGCTACGCTCCCTTCCGTTCACGGTAAGCGTGTAGGACATCCTCGCCTCCTCGAGCACGATCGGGAATGATCGTGCTCCACCAGTAGTTAGGGCCCAATGGCGATTTTTCTAAAGCCGGCGTTCTCGAGGTGATGCTCACGGCGTCAGCTTGCTTAGGGGCTTGTCTCGCGTGAAGCGCGCAAGCCAATTCGGGAATGAAGGTCCGCCGGCCGCCCCGGTCTAAAAAGCGTTTTCGCACGACGGCCGGATGTCGATCCCCCGTCATGCTCCTGTTCGACGATCAATTTGATTTGTCGAAAAATCCGTTCTCGCTATTTTCCGAGCGCCTTGGCCACGGCGCGCTGCGTCATGACGCCGACGAGATGCGCGCGGTATTCAGCACTCGCATGAATATCGGCATTCATCATGCCGGCATCGGCCTTGAGCCCATCAAGCGATTTTGGGTTGAAGCGCTTGGCAAGGGCTTCCTCCGCGGCCTGCCACCGGAAGACACCCTGATTGCCGGCTCCCGTCACGGCGACGCGGATTTCCGAACCCTTCTTCGCGACGAACACACCGACAAGCGCAAAGCGCGAAGCGGGATTGCGGAACTTCATGTAGGCCGCGCGCGAGGGCGGCCTGAAGGCGACGCGCACGATGATCTCGCCCGGCTCGAGCGCCGTCTCGTAGAGGCCCTTGAAGAACTCGACGGCAGGAATCTTGCGCTGGTTCGTCACGATGATGGCGTTGAGCGCGAGGCAGGCGGCGGGATAATCGGCGGCGGGGTCGTTATTGGCGATCGACCCTCCGATGGTGCCGCGATTGCGCACCGCAGGGTCGCCGATCATATGGGCCATCTCCGCCAGCGCCGGAATTGCCGTCTTCACGACATCAGAGGCCGCCACCGCCGCATGGGTGGTCATGGCGCCGATGATCAAGGAGCGCCCGCGCTGCTCGATTCCTGCGAGATCCTTGATGGGTCCAAGATCGATGAGAGCGGAAGGGCTGGCCAGCCGCTGCTTCATCGTCGGCAGGAGCGTGTGGCCGCCGGCAAGGATCTTGCCGTCTTCATGTTTCGCCAACGCCGAGGCGGCGCCCCGCACGCTGTTTGCGCGCACATATTCGAATGCATACATCGCTCTGTTCTCCTAGAGGCTCATTGCGCCGCGAGCCTTTGCGGCGCGCGCTGGCAGGCTTTCCACACCGTTTCGGCCGTAGCGGGCATCGACACATGCTCGTGCCCGACAGCATCCGTGATAGCGTTGATGACGGCAGCCGGGGCGGCGATCGCACCCGCCTCCCCGCATCCTTTGATGCCCAGCGGGTTCGATGGGCATGGCGTGACTGTCATGCCGACATGGAAGGAGGGCAGATCATCGGCGCGCGGCATGGCGTAATCCATGTAGCTTGCCGTGACGAGCTGCCCGTCCGCGTTGTAGCGAACACCCTCGAGAAGGGCTTGGCCGACGCCTTGCGCGATGCCGCCATGCACCTGGCCCTCGACGATCATCGGGTTGATCACAACCCCGAAATCATCGACCGCCGTCCAGCGATCGATCCGCGTGATGCCGGTGCCCGGATCGACCTCGACTTCGCAGATATGCACGCCCGCCGGGAACGTGAAGTTCGTGGGATCGTAGAAGGCGCCCTCCTTGAGGCCCGGCTCCAAATCCTGCCCGGAGAATTTATGCGCGATGTAAGCCTGTAAGGCGATCGCGCCAAAATCGGCGGCCTTGTCCGTGCCCTTCACGGAGAATTTTCCGTCCTTGAACTCGATATCGCCCGCCGACGCCTCGAGCACATAGGCGGCAACCTTCTTGCCCTTCTCGATCACCTTGTCGAGTGCCTTGTAGATCGCGGTCATGCCGACCGCGCCCGAACGCGACCCGTACGTGCCCATGCCGAATTGCACCTTGTCGGTATCGCCATGGACGATCGCGACGTTCTCGATTGGCACGCCGAGACGTTCCGAGACGAGTTGCGCGAAGGTCGTCTCATGACCCTGGCCATGACTATGCGAGCCGGTGAGCACCTCGACGGTGCCGACCGGATTGACGCGCACCTCGGCCGATTCCCACAAGCCCACACCGGCGCCAAGCGAGCCGACCGCTTGCGAGGGAGCGATGCCGCAGGCTTCGATGTATGACGAGAAGCCGATGCCGCGGAGCTTGCCGTTCTTAGTGCTCTCACGCTTGCGCTTGCCGATATTCGCGTAATCGGCGATCTCGAGCGCCTTGGCGAGAGAGGCCGAATAATCGCCAGCGTCATAGGTCATGATCACCGGCGTCTGGTGCGGGAAGCTCTTGATATAATTCCTGCGACGGAACTTCGCCGGGTCCTGCTCGAGCTCACGTGCCGCCGCCTCGACGAGCCGCTCGACCACGAAGGTCGCCTCGGGGCGGCCCGCGCCGCGATAAGCATCAACGGGTGTCGTATTGGTGTAGACGCCGTCGACCTCGCAATAAATATTCGCGATGTCATATTGGCCAGAAAGCAGCGGCGCGTAGAGATAGGTCGGGACCGAGGAAGAGAAGGTCGAGAGATAGCCTCCGAGATTGGCGATCGTCTTCGCCCTCAGCGCCGTGATTTTTCCGTTCTCGTCGGTCGCAAGCTCGGCATGGGTGACGTGGTCGCGCCCATGCGCGTCGGATAAAAAAGCTTCGGTCCGGTCCGAGGTCCATTTTACCGGCCGACCCACCTTTTTGGCCGCCCAGACGCAAACGGTTTCCTCGGCGTAGATGAAAATCTTCGAGCCGAAGCCGCCCCCGACATCCGGCGCGATGACCCGCAGCTTGTGCTCGGGCGCGATGCCGATGAACGCCGAGAGCACGAGACGCGCCACATGCGGGTTCTGGCTCGTGGTGTAGAGGGTGAACACGCCGTCACCGGTGTCGTACTCGCCGATGGCTGAGCGAGGTTCCATCGGATTGGGTGCGAGGCGGTTGTTGGTGAGGTCGATTTTCGTGACGTGCTTTGCGGCCGCGAAGGCCGCATCGGTCTTCGCCTTGTCGCCGAGATGCCAACGGTAGACCGTGTTGTCGGGGGCGACGTCGTGGATCACTGAGGCACCTTGGCGCTGCGCCGTCGCGGTGTCGGCCTCGGCGGGCAGCACCTCGTAATCGATGCGAATGGCTTCTGCCGCGTCCTTCGCTTCACGCATCGTTTCGGCGATCACGACCACCACATGGTCGCCCACATAGCGCACCTTGCCTTGCGCCAGCGCCGGATGGGCGCCGGCCTTCATCGGTGTGCCGTCCTTCGAATGGATCATCCAGCCGCAGATGAGGCCGCCCACCTTGTCGGCGGCGATATCATCGCCCGTAAAGATCGCGATGACGCCGGGTTTTCCCTTTGCCTCCTGCGCATCGATCGATTTGATTTTCGCATGGGCATGGGGCGAGCGCAGAAAATACGCATGCGCCTGGCCCGGCCGATTGATGTCATCCGTGTAGCGGCCTTTTCCTGTGATGAAGCGGTGGTCTTCCTTGCGCCTTACCGCCGCGCCTATGCCGGTCGATGTCATGTGATTCCTCCCAAGCGTTGTTTTCGTGCCCGCGGCTCTTCTGTTGTCGCCGCTTCGGCAGGCATTCTATTCGGGGCCGTGAGGCGTTTCGGTCGCGTATCGCACGGCCGCGCACTTTCTCCGACCCACCATCCAGTTGCCCTTTATGGGCCGCGCCTCACTCGGCCGCTTGCTGAAGGCCACCCTGGCCGCGCATCGCCTTGGC
>JAFAQA010000538.1 GCA_019246665.1 Hyphomicrobiales bacterium | reverse complement strand
GCGACCGATCCGCCCCCGTCTGCAATATCGTCGACCGCTCTGCAGAAGTCATAGATCGCGTACATCGCCTCGCGCCGCCCATGCGGCAGTATGCGCATTGCCAGATAAAAGGAGCTCCCTGTCGCCCTGGAGGCCGGCAATGGCGCCACCTCGTTCATCGCCGGAAATTCCTGCTTGGGACGAGCGAACGCGCCAAGATGGCCGAGAAGCCCCGGACAATGCCGCGTCCTCCGAGCGCGGCAAAGCCGAGCTTCCCGAGATGGACGCTTTGGCTCAACGGATCGCGCGTCGCGAGGCGGTGCACCAAATGCTCTGCCAGGGTCTGGATGGCGGCGATCTCCAAAGAAAGCCTCACATCGCGAACCTGCCGAGACAGCGGAGCCGCGTCGCAGAGCAAGGCCGAAGTTTGCCGCGCAAGCTCGCGGATTGTGCGCAGCAATGCGGGCGGCGAGCGACTCTCCGCAAGCATCTCGGGCGCGGCGCCGTGGGCTGCGAGCATATCCAGCGGAAGATACACACGATCGAGCCGCCGATAATCACTCGCGCAGTCCTGGAGGTGATTGATCACCTGGAGCGCCGCGCAAAGCGGATCGGAGGTTTGCCAGCTTGCCGGATCCTCTCCATGCACATCGAGAACGAAGCGGCCTACCGGCATGGCGGAAAGCCGGCAGTAGTCCATGAGGTCCTGCCAGCTCGCATAACGATCCTTTCGCACATCGAGCCGGAAAGCCTCGAGAAGGTCGTAGGCGTGACGAGGTGCAAGTCCATGATCGTCGAGCGCAACGCGAAGAGGCTCGGCCTCCGGATCGCTGGACCCCTTGCCTGAGAGGGCCACGCCAAGACCATCGAGGAGAGCAAGCTTGTCGTCAGGCAGCAGCATTGGATGGTCGGCAATGTCGTCCGCCGCTCGGGCAAAACGATAGAAGGCGAGAATGGGCCTGCGATACCTTTTGCTCAAAAGCCACGACGCGACAGGAAAGTTCTCGTCGAGGTGAGTTTTGCCCGAGCGTGCCGCGGTCGCGGTGGTCATGGGCCTCCCGCCTTTTTTAGCGAGGCCTGGAAACGGCCCTTCCAGTAACCCCCGCGCCCCCGCCAATGCTGCAGGGCTGAGTCCATGGTAAATAGCGAATATAATGCCGCAATTAGCGGTAGGGCCAGGGCCGACAAGAGAGGGCGGCCATAGAGGCGAAGTGTCGGAACGAAGCAGAGAGTCATGAGAATCCAGGCGAGCGCGCCAGCCAGCCGTTCTGGCCCTTGGGCAAAAAGAGTGAAAACCGGCGGCAGCACATATGCCGTGATCATTCCGACCAGGGTGCAGACGAGCCGCAATGGCGAGTATCGCAATTGCGCGAAGGCGGAGCGCACCACCATCCGCCTGATGTCGGCAAGGGCAGGATAGCGGCGAAGGCTCCGCGCCTGCTCGGTAAGGCCGAGCCAGATCGGACCCTGCCGCTTCATCAGAGCTCCGAGAGCGCAGTCGTCGATCAAGGCGCCTCGCAACGCTTCCAAGCCGCCGGCAAGGGCGAGAGCGTCGCGCCTCACGAGCATGCAACCGCCAGCCGCCGCCGCCGTGGCGCGCCTCACATCGTTCACCCACGCGAACGGATACAGCTTTTGAAAAAAGAAGACGAAGGCCGGCACAAGCCAGTTTTCGGCCGCGCTTTCGCAGTTGAGCTTCACCATCAGCGAGGTCAGGACGGTGCGCTTCGAACAAGCGATGGCGACGAGGTGGCGGAGCGTTCGCGGCGCATACGCAATATCGGCATCGCTGAACAGCACGAATTCAGGCGGCTCGTCGGTGGCTTCGAGCGCGGATAGACCTTGGCGCATCGCCCAAAGCTTTCCGGTCCAGGCCGGGGGGAGATTGCCTCCCGCAAGAATCCGGACACGCTCGGCAGAGCCGGCGGCCAGTGCCGCGCTGCTCGCCTCCGCGCGAGTATTGTCCGAGCTTTGATCATCGACAATGACGAGTGAAAAAGAACCTGGATAGTCTTGGCGCAACAGGGAACCGAGACTTTGCGCGATCAGCTCTGCTTCGTTGCGCGCCGGTATGACAGCCGCAATTTTTGGCCACGGGCTGCCGCTCTGCATGAGGGCATCGATTGCGCTCATCTCGGCGGTGTCGTCGCGCTCACGGCAGCACCAGAACCATCCCCTGCCGAGAAGCAGGTAGGCCCAGATTGCCAGCGGAGCGAACGAGATCGCCGCAGTGATCATCTCAAATAGCCGTGCTGGCGAAACCAGGCCAGAGCATCGCGCAGGGCCTCGCGATAGGGCCTCGAGGCATAGCCGAGCTCGCGCCGCGCTTTGCCATCGTCGAAAAACATTTTGTGGCGCGCCATGCGCAGACCGTCGACCGTGACGAAAGGCTCGCGACCGCTGAACGCGGCAAAAAACTCCGCTGCGTAGGCCACGGGAAAGACCATTGCGCGGGGTATGCGCAGCTTGGGAGGGTGGCGCCCCACGATAAGCGCGATGTCGGCGAGCATATCGGCAAGGGAGACGTTCTCGCCGCCGAGGATGTAGCGCTCGCCGATGCGTCCACGCAGCAGAGCGGCTAGGTGGCCAGCCGCCACATCATCGACGTGAACGAGATTGAGGCCGGTGTCCACGAAGCCCGGCATGCGATCGGATGCGGCTTCGATGATGATGCGCCCAGTGGGCGTCGGCCGGACATCGCGCGGACCGATCGGCGTCGAGGGATTGACGATAACTGCCGGAAGACCGTCACGGCGCACCATCGTTTCCACCAGCCGCTCGGCGGCGACTTTGCTGCGCTTATAGGCGCCGATGGCGGTCTCCTCCGACAATGTGTCGCTCTCGGTCGCGAGGCGGCCGTCGGCCAGCCTCAGTGTCGCGACGCTGCTTGTGTAGACGATGCGCTCGATGCCGGCGCGAAGCGCCTCCTCCATGATGAGCCGCGTGCCCTCGACATTGGTGCGGGTGATCTCCTCGGGATCGCGTGCCCAGAGGCGATAATCGGCGGCTGCGTGAAACAGGAAGCGCACGCCCTTGAGAGCGCACGCCAATGATGCGCGGTCGCGCAGGTCGCCCTCGCAAGTGATGTCTTCCCGGGCGAGATTGGCCCGCGGGCTCGACCGCCGCACGAGCACGCGCAGCTGATGCCCGCGCGCGCGCAATGTCGTTGCAATGGCCGACCCGACGAAACCGCTGGCGCCCGTGACGAGCACCTGCGATGCGTCGTGCTCGTCCCGGGGTCGGCCGAACGATGGAGCGAAATGGGTCACGTCGCCCACGTTGAGAGCCGCGCTTTTTTGATCATTTGCGCGGCCCGGGCACCGATTGCGCTTGCATCCCTCCCACCACTTTCGAGGGAAGTTTAGCCCGCCAGCAGACTCTCCGTTCGTTCGCGCAGCCTTTTGATCAGGGCATCCGCCCCGCCTGAGGCGATGATCGAGGCAAATTCGTCGCGTCGCGTAGCGAGGTCGCTGATCGTGCCGTTGAGATAAACATCGATCACGCGTCCGCCACGAACGAGGTAATTGATAGTTACGGTTCGGCCTCCGGCCTGAATAAGCTTCGTCCTGACGAGTTCCCCGCCGCCTCGCGCTTCAGGACTTGTTTGCGGTTCGACAACAAAGCTCTCACCGGAATAATCGCTCACCTGGCTTGCATAATCGGCAATGATGAACCGCGCGAAAGCCTCTCGGACCGCCGCTTGTTGAGCCCCCGAGAAGCTCGACCATGACGGTCCCACTGCCAGCCGCGTCATTGTCGCAAGATCGAAAGCCGAGGAAATGGCAGGCGTAAAACGTCGGTCGCGCTCACGCACGCTCAGCCGACCAGCTTGCTGAATCGTAGGGAGAAGCTGCTGATAATAGGATTGGATATGCCTCGCGGCCGGGCTGGCCGTCTGCGCCTGTGCAGGTGTCGTCCCCCACAGCGATAACGAGATGAGAACCGTGGCCCAGCGCAAGGGACTCATGAAGCGTTTGATGTCTTTCATCGGAAGTCTTCCACTTTCTTTGAACCGGATCGCGTTGCGGCTTACACCACGTGCTGAAGCGGAGTCTCGATTGGCAGGTGCATGATCCGCAGCTATCACTGATCTCCTCCACCCCCAACCCAGCCAGCCCCTACATCAGCTTGCGTTGACCGAATTGCGGCGCGACGCGATAGAAGCACTCCCGCGATCGCGTGATGGATAGTGATGAACTCGTGACGATTACCGCAGTTACGTATCTCGTGCGACTCTCGAGCCGGCACGCTTGGCTTGTCATTCTCGGCTTTATATGTGTCGCGGTCCTTTGCGCCGGGTATTTCGCCCATCATTTCGCCATAACGACCGATAGCAGCAAACTCCTCTCCAAGGATCTCCCTTGGCGCCAACAGGAGATCAAGCTCGATCATGCCTTTCCCCAACGGGCCGACCAGATTGTCGCTGTCATCGACGCGACAACCCCGGAAGCGGCCGACGAAGCCGCGGACGCGCTGGTGAGTGAGCTTTCGACGCGACGTGACATGATCCGCAGTGTCACACGGCCCGACGGCGGTGAGTTCTTCGCCAAGAACGGCATTCTCCTTGAGAGCACGGCCGAGGTACGTCGCGATACCGCTGATCTCATTGCTGCCGAACCCTTTCTCGGCACTCTCGCAGCCGATCCGACCTTGCGCGGTATCCTGCGCACCCTGTCTCAGTCCATCGAAGGCGTGCATCGGGGCAAGTCCAAGTTCCAAGATCTGCAGGCCCCTGTCGCTGCAATCGCCGATGCGCTCGAGCGTACGAAGGAAGGAAAGGACCCCGCCTTTTCTTGGCGCAGGCTCATCACAGGTAGGCCCCCAGAACGATCGGATCTGCGCCGCTTCGTCAATATTCAGCCCGTTCTCGACTATGATGACCTGCAGCCTGGCGGCAAGGCGACGCTCGCCATCCGCGACGCCATCTCGAGGCTCGGCCTCACGCAAGTTTCCGGCATAACCGTGCGCCTCACCGGGTCGATTGCCCTGTCGGACGAGGAGTTCGGGACCATCGCTGAAGGCGCGGGCCTGAATGCC
>JAFAQA010000328.1 GCA_019246665.1 Hyphomicrobiales bacterium | reverse complement strand
TGCGTCGCGAGCGAATGCCGATCAAGGCTCTCGACCGCCCGACGGGCGCCGGCGAAGGATCTTTCGGCGTGAGTGAGGATGGTGTCGACGACACCCGCATCGACGACGAGCTGCCGATCGACGAAGAGCTTCACCACCACCATGCGCAACAGCTCGTCATCGGGCTCCTCGATATGGACCGCCGGTGCGTGACGAAGGCGCGACAGAAGATCGGGCGTCGCGAGACTCCATAAAGCGGGCTCGTTGACGCAAGTCAGCAGAAGATGCGAGCCGCGAAGCTTTGCGGCGTTGAGGAGATGAAAGAGCGCGGCCTCGTCGCCTTTCTCATGCGTGTCCTCGACAAGGAGTGCCGGAGGCGCCATCAGGCGGGGCAGGCTGTCGCTCGTCAGCTCTGCGCGCCGCACCATCCAGGCATGGGCGCGCCCAGCCCAGACCGCGCCGAGATGCGACTTGCCGGAGCCTCTCGGGCCGACGAGGAGAAGCGCCTCGCTCGGCCACTTCGGCCAAGCCTCGACCATCGCATAGGCGCGCTCGTTCGAGGGCCCGACGATGAAGTCCTCGGGCAAGAAGCGCGGCTCTCCCGCAAGATCGAGCAGAAGCTGCCGCGGCTCCTCGCTGTCGCGCCCGCTCGATGCTGAAGTTGCGTGCGGCTTCATCAGTTCCTTCTAACCCCGGCGTGGCGCAAAGCGAAGCCGCAGCACAAGCGCGCAGCCGAACACGCCCAAGGCCAAGGCGAGCGATAGCTCGAGCGCCGCCTGTTCGCCGAAGCTCTCAATGAGCGAGGCATAAGCAAGCGGGGCCGCCGCCGAGAACAAGAAGCTCGGCGCGAGCAGCCGCCCGACGATGGTGCCATATTCGCGCGGCTCGAAAAGCACGAGCGGCAAGGTGCCGCGCGTGATCGTGAGGAGCCCGTTGCCGGCCCCGTAGACGAGGGCGAACACGATCGCGGCCGCGATCGAGTTGCCGCTCCAAAGACCCGCGACGAAGCTCACCGGCAAGGCGAGACAGGCGCCGAGGTTGAGGTCGAAGGGATCGAGCCTTTTGCCGAACAGGATTTCGCAAAGCCTCGCGGCCGATTGGCCGATGCCCCGCAAGGTCGCGATCCAGACGGCGGCTGAGGTCGCGAGCCCCAGCCCCGCGAGGATGGGGATCATGTGAGCCGACATTCCGGAGTTGAGAAGATTCGCGAGCGCGGCGGTTCCGGCATAGAGGAGGGCCGCCAAGAAGCGTCCCGCGCCCACGGGCTTTGCCGCCGGCTTCGGCAGTGAAGAAACCACAGGCTTCACGGCGTCATGGCGGGCATTCGGAATGGCGAGATGCAAAGGGATGGTGGCGAGCGCGAATCCCGCATAGGCGAGGACGGCGCCGCGCCAGCCGAAGAGCGAGGCCAGCGCGTTGCCGATCGGCCAGAAGGTCGTCGAGGCAAGACCGCCGAGAAGCGTGATCTGCGAGATGGGGCGGCGCGCTTGCGGTCCCGCGATGCGGGCAAGCGAGGCGAATGCGGCCTCATAAAGCGTCGCACGCATCGCAAGGCCGAGCACCGCCCATGCGGCATAATAGGTCAAGACATGATGGGCGAGGCTCAATCCGACACAGCCGAGCGCGAGCAGACAAGAGCCCGCGACCATGACGATGCGTCCTCCGTGACGATCGATGGCGCGGCCCGTCCATTGGGAGGTGAGGCCCATCACCACGAGCGCCGCCGAGAAGCCGCCGAAGACGAGCGTGCGGCTCCAGCCGAGATCGGCCGCGATCAGATCGCCGAAGCCCCCGATGAGGTAATAGGAAATGCCCCAGCAGATGAGTTGCGACAGGCCAAGCCACAGCACGAGCCAGCGTGTGATCAAGGCCTGTGTCGCCTCACGACACCTTGCCCTCCTCGCTCTCGGTGGAGCGCGGCAGGCTCGCGCTTCCGGCGCCGAGCTCACGCTGCATCAACACCGAATCCACCCAGCGCCCCTGCTTGAATCCCACGGCCCGCAAGGTTCCCACTTTGCAAAAGCCACGCGAGCGGTGCAACGCGATTGACCCCTCATTTCCACTGTCGCCGATGATGGCCACCATTTGACGCCACTTCCCCTTTTCGCAGCGCGCGATCAGCCTGTCGAGAAGGGCACCGCCGATGCCAAATCCGGCCATGCCATCCCTCACATAGACGGAATTCTCGATCGAGAAGCGATAGGCGGAGCGGGCGCGATAAGGTGCGGCGTGGGCGTAACCGACGACACGCCCATCGAGCTTGGCGACGAGATAAGGCAAGCCCTGCTGGGCCACTTGCGCGCGCCGCGCCCGCATCTCGCCGAGGCTCGGCGCCTCCTCCTCGAATGAGGCCAAGCCGTTGAGGACGTGATGGGCATAGATCTCGCGCACGGCCTCGATATCGGCCTCGCTCGCATCCGCAATGATCACGTTCCTTTCGAGCTTGGCTGGCTTCCCGGCTTTTGTTTTTGCGTTCCTCTTCATGATCCCGTTCCGGCGCCCAAGAGGCACGCAAGAGAGTTTCGCCTATAAGGCAATGACGATAACCCCCATTTTGCGCAAGCCGGCCACGATCCTGCATCTTTTCTTGGCATAAGAAAAATTTCGTTTCATTATCCTTTGCATAAGGAGAAGTTTTGATTTGCGCGCCCTCAATCCCGATCAGTTGCGATCTTTTGCGCAGGTCATCGAGCTGGGTGGCTTCTCGGCTGCGGCGGAAAGGCTCCATCTGACGCAGCCCGCGGTGAGCCAGCAGGTGAGGCAACTCGAGCGGCGCTTTTCGCTCAAGCTGATCGAGCGTGTGGGACGCAACGTGGCGCCGACAGTCGCCGGCCTCGAGCTCCTGGCCCATGCGCGGCGCATCGAGGCCGTCATCGCGAGCGCGACCGAGGCCATGGCACGCCATGCGACCGGCAGGCTCGGCCGCGTGCGCATCGGCACGGGCGCCACCGCTTGCATTCATCTCTTGCCGCCCGTGCTCCGTGATTTGCGCGAGAGACTCCCTTCGCTCGAGATCGCGGTCGCGACCGGCAATACGGCGCATATTCTCAAGCTCCTCGAGGACAATGCGCTCGATGTGGGGTTGGTGACGTTGCCGGTACGCGGCCGAGCGCTGTCGATTACGCCGGTGCTCGACGACGAGTTCGTCGCCATCGCATCGCCCGAGGCTCCGCCCCTTCCCCGGCGCGTCACGCCCGCTGTTCTCGTCACAAGGCCCCTTGTTCTCTATGAGCCCGGCGCGCAAACGCGCAGGATCGTCGACCAATGGTGCGGGCGGAAACGTTCATCCATCAAGCCCGTCATGGAGCTCGGCAGCGTCGAGGCCATTAAGGAGCTCGTCGGGGCGGGACTCGGCTATTACGGCATTCTGCCTCGCATGGCGGTCTCGAATGAACGAAAGCGGGGCAGCCTCGTCGTCAACTCCCTCACGCCGCGCTTGTCGCGCAAGCTCGCGCTTGTCTTGCGTCGCGACAAACGGCTCGATCGCGGCTTACGGGAAGTCGTGAACGCGCTCACCCGCCTCGGCACGCGCTCTTGATCTTGCGCACCGTTGAGCGTCCGGCAGCGCCGCTTATTCACCCTTGGT
>JAFAQA010000523.1 GCA_019246665.1 Hyphomicrobiales bacterium | reverse complement strand
TTAAGAGGATTGCTCGCGAGAGCGGCGAATTTCATGTCACGGGCACGCAGCTGCTGGTCGCTAGCGATCAAGGTTGGCTGGTCTCGTTTCATTCTCAATCCAAGGACGGCGATCGCGCACCGAAAATTTCGTGAATTCGCCTTTTTTCAAATCGTAACGGTAAGCCAGAGCGGATCAGCTGAGGGCGCACTTCCTTCGAGAGTGCCCCCTCGCCGCTAGCTCCGCTTTTTTTCTCGATGTATCGCATTGAGCGTGGCGAAATAGGAGTGACCATATGACTGAACCGGCTTGGCGCGCCGATCCCCTTCATTGGGGCCACGGGCCTGTCTTGTTCGAAGTGTTTCTCGAGCCGACCTGTCCATTTTCAGTGAGGGCTCTTTCCAAGCTCGACAGCTTGCTCGATCAGGCAGGGGAGGACCGCGTCACGATCAAAATCCGCCTTCAGTCACAGCCTTGGCATATGTACTCGGGTGTCATCGTGAGATGCATTCTTGCCGCCTCGACGCTCGAGCTCGGAAAGGAAGCCGCGAAACGCGTCATGCTGGCCGTCGCCAAGCACCGCGAGGAATTCGAGTTCGAGCACCACTGCCGAGGCTCCAATCTCGAAAGCACGCCCAACGAGATCATTGCACGCATCGAGGGCTATAGCGGCATTCGCCTCGCCGGAGCGTTTGCGATCCCGGATTTGGACCGTGAAATCAAGTGGCACTGCAAATATGCGCGCCAGAACGGCATCCATGTGTCACCAAGTTTCATGATCGATGGGCTCGTGCGGGCCGACATGGGCAGCGGTGACACGGTGGCTGATTGGGTATCGCGCCTGCCGAATGGGTAAAGGCGAGAGCAGGCACTTCATCATCGTGTGGTCGTCGGTTACTGGAGCCAATGAGTAGGCTTTCCCGCGTGGAAGCCGGCTTGCCGTCCCTTTTCGGGCAAAGCAACGGGGGGACCATATTCGAGGCTCCCTCTTCCGGGAGACGGTTCATTCTCGATATGCAATTGAACCTGCCGATCTGCCCGAGAGTCGGTGATCTCAGGCGACGATCCCGAGAGATCAACGTCGGGCGTTGCATCATGGGCGTCAAGCGCGGCGAGCAGGGCACGGGCTTTGCAGACATCAGACGCGGTCTCACCGCCCCTAATTTCCCGAAGAATTGCCTCCAATAACGTCCCGGGGTTGCGGCCCGAATTTTTGCCTCGCAGTTGCGCAAGATCGATGGCGGAACGAAGCTCCAACAGACGGCTCTCTTGCCGGCGCGCGAGCTCGATGGATTGGAGGAAATGGGTTTGTGCCCGCATTCGGTTCGGCTGCGCTCGCGCGAGTTCGAGCCGACCATTGAGGCGATGCAATTCGGGGAGCCAGAAGCGCTCTCCAGACTGTTCAACGAACGTGAAGGCCTCCTTCAACGTAGCTTCGGCGTCGTTCACCTTGCGGGCCGTCAGCAAGGCTTCGGCCAGCTGCGACATGTAGAGGGAGTCACCGATACTGGCGCCAGACCGATGCTTGACTTCGATCGCGGCGCGCAATGCCGTGATGTTCTCGTTGTTGGGTTCGCGCCTGGCACGAGCGCAAGCTAAAAAGACGGTGCCGAATTGTTTCCAATGGTCGAGCTTCTTCTCGATGCAAAATCGGACGAGCTCGTCGCTGTGGCGTTCGCAAGCCGCAAAATCACCTAAGATGAGGTTCGGAAAGACCGAGGTGAACCAAATGCAGGCCGCGACAGTGGGTGTGTGGGTGTGGTGCGGCAGTTCGACCTGCACCTGCCAAATGAGCTGCGATGCCTGATCGAGCGAACCGAACAAGCAACACGCCGCAATTTTCCAACAAGGGACCGCAAGGCCAGGATCATAGGCGAAGCGGAAACTGAGCTGCCTTTCTCGCGCTGGATCGCGATGGCATTCGGCCGTTTGTAAACTTTTCAATGCTTCACGGTTCTGTCCTTTTAGGAACTGCATCGTGCCGAGAAGGCGATGGCCTACGAGCTTGTAAGTCGTCTCGTCCCGCCGATCGGCGACTTCGACGATTTCAAGCGCTATCGATAGCGCAGGCTCCAATTTCGCGGCGATGTAGTAGGCGGAGCAAAGGCCGTTAAGCACGGAGAAGCGTTGCAAATCGGAGCCGATGCCAAGGTCGAGAATTTTTTTGGCTGCGTCCAAGGCAGCGACCATCTCCGATGCGGCATAGCCCTTCAGCGACGATAAGGCATTGGCACGTGCGAGCTGGAGTGCGAGCTCAAGGGATTGGCGGCGAGATCCATCAGCCAAGCGGGAGATCAGGGCAAGGCCGGCTTCGACATAGCGGTTCGCCTCCGAACATGCCGACCGCGAGAGAGCTTGTTCTGCCGCTTTCACCCAATATTGAGTCGCCGCCTCGCTAAGGCCTGCCTCGGTGTAATGATGCGCCATGATTGCCGGCACCGATTCTGCGTGATGCGCGAAGCGCTCGGCCAGGGCTTTGGCGATATCGGCGTGGATACGCTGGCGCCGGCTGCGCAGCAACGAGGCATGGGCGGTGTCCTGAACAAGTGCGTGCTTGAAAATGTAGGTCGCGTCCGGCGGCGCGCCTCGCTGATGGACCAACTCCGAAGCGACCAGCTGGCTCAGCGCGTTCCCCAACTCCGCCCCCTTGATCGGTGATACCGCCTCCAAAAGACGATAAGAGAATTCGCGCCCGATCGCGGCCCCGATTTGCGCGATCTCTTTGATCGGCGCCAGACGGTCGAGCCGGGCCATCAGCGAATCTTGCAAGGTCGAGGGAATGGCCAGTGGGCTCAGTGTCGCGCCCAAGACGTAGGAACCGCTCGCCTCGCGCAACAGGCCGGATTCGAGCACCGTCTTCGTCAATTCCTCGACGAATAATGGCACGCCGTCCGTTCTAACTACGATTTGCTCCAGCACTTCTTCTGGCAATGTCATGCCACCCGTGATCTGTTGGATCATAGTCACCGCATGGCGGCGTCCAATGCGATCGAGCGCCAGTGAGGTGACGTGCGTTTGACCGAGCCAAGGCGCCGCGAACTCCGGCCGAAACGTCACCACCAACAGAGCATGCAGCCCCGACAAACGGCCCACCAACCGGCTGAACACATCGAGCGACGTCGGGTCGATCCAATGCGCGTCTTCCAAGAGAGCCAGCACCGGCGCTTCTTTGGTGAGCTCGACGAATAAAGCGAACAGCGCCGCGATCGTGCGCTCCCTCAGTTCATTCGGCGTCATCGGGAGCGCAGGGTATCGCTCCGCCGCCGGGAGTGAAAGCAGCGAAGCAACGAAAGGCGCAATCTTGCTGACTTCGAGCCCCGAACTCGAGATCATCGCCTCCAACTTGTCGAGCTGGATTTGCGGCGGCTCACCGACGATGAGGTTCGCGGCCCGCGATATCTGGCCGATTATCGGATGGAAAGCGTCATTGATGTGGTGTGGTGAGCATTGATAGCGGAGTACGATCGAACGCTCGCCAATGCGCTCGCGCAGGGCGCTCAATATTCTGGATTTGCCGATTCCGGCCTCGCCGGACAACAACACCGCCTGGCCCTGACCCGCGGACGCGTCCTGCCAGCGTTCGAGCAGCAATGCCACCTCTTGCTTGCGGCCGACAAGGGGCGTCATCCCTGTGGCGTGCAACGCTTCGAACCGACTGACATTCTCAGCTTCACAGAGAATAGACCAGGCGGGGACCGGGGCCGCTATGCCCTTCAGGCTTTGTGGCCCCAAGGCCTGGAGCTCGAACGTCTCGCCAAGCAGCCGCCGGGTCGTTTCGGAGACAACGACAGTACCGGGCACGGCCAATGCCTGCAGTCGCGCCGCCAAGTTCGGCGTCTCGCCGACGACCCCTCGCTCACGGGCCTCGCCCTCTCCCATCAATTCGCCGACGACGACGAGACCGGTCGCTATGCCGCCACGCGCCTCGAGCGCCAGACCGCGCTCGCGTCCGAGGGTCCTTACCGCTTCCAGCACGGCGAGGCCTGCGCGTGCGGCCCGTTCGGCGTCGTCCTCGTGCGCGCGTGGATAGCCGAAATAGACCAGCGCGCCATCGCCCATGAGCTTCGCGACATGGCCTTCAAAGCGTGTCACCGCAGTCGCAGTGGCACGCTGAAAGGCGCGGATCAAATCGCCCATATCCTCGGGATCGAGCTGCGCAGCCAACGAAGTCGAGCCGACGAGATCGTAAAACATTACGGTCAATTGACGTCGATCGACGGCCGCCTCTCCGGGCCATGACTTCCCGACGGCGCAGGACTCGACCGGAGAATCGGTAAGGCCACCGATCGCGACGATAAGTTTTCGGCGATGACCGACGATGGTGACGCCGAGTTCTTTCAAGTCTTCCACCGTCAGTTTCGGCAGAATAGCCTCATCGATTTGGTGCTGGCGAAATGAGGCCTCGTATCGTCCGAGGCCCAGGGTTCGCAGCCAATCGCCAACATCCATGTTCGCCGCCTTTTTTTGACCCCAGCGACATCGTTCAGGATAGCAAGGGAAAATGACGCCACCTGTTCCCATGGTGACAGGCTTTTGAATCGACCAAGAATTCTTGAGCGCCCGCGAAGCGAGCTGCCCATCGCATGAGCGGTGATCGAAACCTTCGACGGCAGGAATTCGACTTGACCCACGCGTTGTTTCAGAAAATCTTGCACCCGCACAAAAGGGTGTCACGCCGCCTGAGGGCGCTCGGGGCGATACGGAGGGGCGTTATGATCGAGATCAACGGCGTAGCGCATGTCATGCTAAATGTAAGCGAATGGGCAATGTGTCGGTCGTTTTACGAAGCTCTTCTGCCTTTCTTGGGGTTGAAACAGGTGTTCAATGGCGAGGAGAATATCTATTACGTTGGCGGCCGAACGGCGATCGGAGTTAGCCCTTGTCATGAAAAGCACTCTGGCCAAAGATTTGCTCAAGGATGCGTCGGCTTGCACCACATCTGTTTCCGAGGTCGGAGTCGCGAAGACATCGATAGCCTCTATTTATTCCTGCAGAAGTTGAACGCCACGATCGTTTACCCGCCACGGGAGGGGCCATGGGCGCCGGGATACTATTCCATCCTATTCGAAGATCCGGCAGGAATACGTCTTGAGATGAACTATGTGCCCGGAAAGGGAGTCCTCGAGGAGGGTGTCCAATTTGATCCGGCGGGAGATTACAAATGAGCGAACTCCCTCCTTCATTAAAAACCGCAACAAAGGCTGCTCACAGCCGCGTCATACAGCGCATGGGATCAGGCAATGAATGGCGCGATCAGCGCTGGTCAGTAAACCGGGAGTCGATGGTCGTTCCCCGGATTTTTGGGACGATCGACAATTTCGAACCGTTGCGCTGGGAGGACAGCTGCCGCCACGTCGGGTTTGAGGGATCGCAGGAATGATCAAGAGAGAATGTCGAGAATCAACACGATCAGCCGGCTACTAGCGGGAACGGCACTCTTTAAAGGATTGTCCGAGGCCGAACTCCTCGCCTGTGCGGCAAGCTTTCGCGAAGTCTCTTTCGCCAAGGGAGAAATGCTGTTCGCTCGTGGAGACGCTGGCTTCAGCCTCTACCTGATCGCCGACGGCCGGGTGCGCTTGGCGATCGTTTCGAGCACGGGCCGAGAGTTGAGTTTCCGACATGCGACCGCGGGGGACATCTTAGGTGAGATCGCAGCGCTTGACGGTGGCCCGAGAACCGCGGATGCGATCGCGCTCACGCCCGTGACGGCCTACAGCCTCGAGAGGAACGCGCTGCGCCGTCTGCTTTCCACAAACCCCTCCATTTTGACCGCTATGGTCGTGTACCTGTGCCAAAAACTCAGAGACACGAGCGAGCAATTGGAAACAATCGCGCTCCATGCGCTCGAGACGCGCCTCGCACGTTTCCTGCTCATCGCCTTGGGTAATCGGCAGCCGCTGCCTGGCAAGCGCATTCCTCTCGAGCTCAAGTTCTCGCAAGAAGAACTCGCCAAGTTGCTTGGAGCATCGCGTCCAAAGGTCAACACCGCGCTCGGCGTGCTTGAATCCGCGGGAGCGATCCATCGAACGTTGGACCAACTTTACTGTGATCCGGCAAAACTTTCCCAGATTGCCGAAGCGGGCGACGTTTAAAAGATGATCCGCAAATGCGGTCCAGTTTTGCGCAGGGGCCGTGCCAGATGGCAAACCGACAAAGATGACCCTGCCGATTGATTTCAACGCAAGGCGCCGTCCAAGCTTTCACGCCATCTTTGCTGTCTTTCCCTCATCGTGTGCGAGCAGGTTGACAAGTCGGCGGAGAAGCCGCTCGGCCTCTCCCATGATCCGCTCGATCAGCTCTTGCACGCTCGGAATATCATGGATCAGGCCGACCACCATGCCGCAGCTCCAGGCGCCAGCATCCATGTCGCCGTCGATCATGATCTTCGGATAGACTCCCGCGACTTGGTCCTCAATGTCAGAAAATTGGAGGCAGGCGCCCTTGTCGCGCTCGATCTCAAGCAGGCGATCCACGCTGACATTCCTGATCACGCGCTCGGTATTGCGCAGGGCGCGCATGATCAGCCGGGTGTCGAGCTCGCTTGCTGCAACGATTGCCCGCTTGACGTTCTCGTGCACGGGAGCTTCCTTCGTCGCGATGAACCGCGTCCCCATGTTCATGCCAGCCGCGCCCATTGCGAGCGCGGCGACGAGACTGCGAGCGTCCGCCATGCCGCCTGAGGCGACAAAAGGAATGCTCAATTCATCTGCGGCGCGGGGCAGCAGGATCATGTTGGGAACGTCATCCTCTCCGGGGTGCCCGCCGCATTCAAAACCATCGACGCTCACCGCATCGCAACCGATGCGCTCGGCCTTGAGCGCGTGGCGCACCGACGTGCATTTGTGGATGACCTTGATCCCCGCCGACTTCAGCGCGGCCATATAGGGTTCCGGATTACGCCCCGCCGTTTCGACGATGTTGACACCCTCGCCAACGATAACGGCAATGTAATCCGAATAGGGCGGGGCAGACAGCGCGGGCAGGAATGTCAGGTTGACGCCGAACGGCTTGTCGGTCATCTCGCGACAGCGCGCGATTTCGCTTGCGAGCAGCTCGGGCGTTTTTTGCGTCAACGCAGTGATAATGCCCAATCCGCCAGCGTTGGATACCGCCGATGCGAGTTCCGCAAAGCCCACATAGTGCATGCCGCCCTGAATGATGGGATGGCTGATGCCAAACAATTCAGTAATTGCTGTCTTCACATCGGCCTCCGGCTTTCCCCACCTGCACGATCTCTCGGCAAAGAAACCTCGTCTCCTGCTCGGGCGTAAAAATCCCAATCGCGAAATGTTTTCCGAGCAGCCCTCAATTTCATTCGGGTAGCGCGATCAGCACAGCCTCGGCCTGCCCGCGAGCGATGCTCTCGCTCGTCAGCCATTCCGAGAACCCCGGGAATGTGCAGTCGCCCGCTTCCATCTACGCGGAAAACGCCTTCATCGAAAGTAACATTCACCCAGGCCTCATATCGAAGCAAATTCCCGATGGTTGTCGTCATCGCACCGCTCTCGCGATCGATGCTGACCTATTTGGAACGGATTTGCCGGTAGGGTTGGATCAATCTTCAGTCAGTTGTTGCCAGAAGAGCTGAAACGTTCAATCATGGCCTTGCTGTCCTTTGCGGCGGGAGATCAGGCTCGGAGTGCCGCTCTCCCCGACAATTCAGGTGGGACACAGTAAAGCGCCTCGAAAATTCGGGAGCAGGAAATGATCACATGGAGATTTGCCGCAGCGCTTCTGCTCGTGATCGCATTCGGATTGGCGGCCTCGCCCCCTGCTCAGGCGGAGGACGTGACGCTCAACGTTTGGACGCATGAAGCCGATGAAGATGCCAAGGTCGCATTCCGTGAGCTTGCTGCGAAAAACCTCGAAGCGGCCCATCCGGGCGTTCACGTCAAGATCACCTGGTACGAGAAAAATCCGCTGCTCGCCGCGCTGAAGACGGCTCTGCCGGCGGGCCAAGGCCCCGATGTGCTCTATGTCGAGCCGGATTGGACGGAGTATGTCGAAGCCGGATATCTGGCGCCGCTGGATGACCTGATCGATTGGAACAACATCGAGCCATGGGCACGCGCGGTCTGGACATTCAACGGCAAGACTTATGGCGTCCCGCAAGAAGCTTACACCAACGAGATCTACTACAACAAAGATTTGCTGAAGAAGCTCGGCGTCGAGCTCCCCGCGAACGCACAGTTCACTCAGTCGCAGTTCCTCGACCTTGTGAAAAAAGCGAAAGCGGCTGGCATCACGCCCATCGCTCAAGGCGTGGGCGATCGTCCCTTTCCTGGTGCCTACATCCTCGGAGAAGCTTTGCTGCGCAAGCTCGGCAAGGAGGATTACCGCAAATTGTGGACGGGTGGCCTGTCCTTCGAGGATCCGCGCGTCGTCGACGTTTTCAAATGGACCAAGGAGCTCGTCGATGCCGGCGCGTATCCGAAGAATTTCATGACCCTGAAGCTCGGAGAATCCCACTATTATTTCTATGCGAAGCCAGGGGCGCTGATGCTGCCGATGGGCAGCTGGTACACCGGGCGCGCATTCGTGCCCGAGGATAAGGGCGGTCAGCCGAAGGACTTCCCGCTCGGGGTCATGCAATATCCGGCAATGGATGGCGGCGCCTGCAATCAGTGCAAGACCTCCGCGGTCGGCGCCAGTTTTGCCATAAATTCGGCCAGCAAGCACAAGGACATCGCAGCTGAGTTCATCAACGCCATGTCGACACCGGAGATGGGGAAACGTTGGATCGAGACGGTCTATCTGCAGACCGGCATCAAGGCCGATGTGAAGTCGTTCAGCGGTCCTTACGCTGCCTATTTCACCGAGCTGATGGAGCGCCAGAAGGGTGCTGACTATTTCATTGGCGGTCCTCGCGACCTCACGCGAGGCGAATGCAAGGACAGCTTTGCTCAGGTGATGAACAGCGCCTTCCCCGGCGGGCTTCTATCCGTCGACCAGGCGATCAAAATGATGAACGCGGCGTGCTTCAAAGGCTAGCAGATGCCGCGTAGCGATTGCCGGCGCGAAACCGACGGAGCCCAGCGATTGCTCACCGAGATGAACCCCTTCGCACGGGGGAAAGCTCGCGCGTTTGGGAATCGGCGTCGCGAAGACAGGTTCAGGCGGGCGAGCGCGTGACCAATTTCGGGCCGTTCTGGCGGACGGCAAGACAGTCGCCGCCACCTTCGGCTTTGGACGCGCGCCGGGCCTCGCGCACCACCCTTATCGTTCTGCTCGGCCCTGCACTCGTGATCTACGCGGCCTTCATGATCTATCCGGTGCTGCGCACTTTCTGGAACAGCGTGCACGTGATCAAGCCGCACAACGTCGAGGCATTTGTCGGTCTCGCCAATTTCAAGGAGCTCCTCGGAAATGACTTCATCTTCTGGAAGGCAGTCGGCAATACTGCGATTTTCGCGATCGTCGCGACCATCGCCGACGTGCTCGGCGGATTGCTGCTGGCGCTAGCGCTGTTTTCCGGCGCACCCTTCGTCAGAACCTTGCGCCTGATTTGGTTCACACCGGTTCTGATGTCGTACGTGGTCGTTGGCGTCATTTGGGTGTGGATCTACGATTATGATTGGGGGCTCGCCAACGTCATCCTGCGTTCGCTTGGGCTCGGCAGTCTCGAGCAATCCTGGCTCGGCGATCCGCGAACTGCCCTTTGGTCGGTCATGGTGACGCACATCTGGAAATGGCTCGGCTTCAATATGATCATCTTCCTCGCCGCGCTCTACGCTTTGCCCGGTGATGTGCTGGGCGCCGCCGAGCTCGACAATTGCGGGTGGTTCGCCAAGCTCGTCCACATCATCATTCCCATGCTCCGGCCGACCATCGTCAACCTCACGGTGCTCTCGTTCATCGGCAAGATGATGATCTTCGACCTCGTCTGGATCATGACCGGCGGGGGGCCTCTTTGGTCGACCGAAACGGTCTCGACTTACGTCTATAAGCGTGCCTTCGACTGGAACACCTTCGATCTCGGCTACCCCTCGGCGATCGCCGTGCTCTGGTTTCTGATAATTCTCGCCTTCATCGTCGCACTGACGCGCTTGCTGCGTCAGCGCGACAGGCTCGAGTTCTGATTTCCATGATCGCGCCCGCGGCCAAATCGCCTGCTCACAACTGGGCTGCACATCTGCGACGCTCGCCCCTCCTCGCTTTCATGCTGATCTACACGGTCATTTCTGGTGGGCCCTTCTTGTGGGTAGCGGTGATGTCGCTTCGCACCACACCCGAGATCTTCGCGAGCCCTTACGCGCTGCCGAGCAGGGTGCATTGGGAGAAGTTTGTCGAGGCCTGGACCAAATCCAATTACGGCACGTATTTTTGGAACAGCACCATCGTGGTGGTGACCGCAGTCGCCCTGTTGACGATCATCGGCGCAATGGTCGCGCATTGTCTTGCGCGCTATCGCTTTCGCGGCAACCGCCTGGTGCGCTTCGTGATCCTGTCCGGCCTGATCCTGCCACCACAATTGATGATCCTCTCGCTATTCCAGATCCTGCTCGAATATCGACTCTACAACACGCTCACCGGCCTCATCATCGTTTACGTCGCGGGCCATCTCGCGATCACGGTCTATATTCTGGAGGGCTTCTTCGCGCAGATTCCCCAGGATCTTTTCGACGCCGCGAGGCTCGACGGATATTCGGACCTCGAGATCTTTTGGCGCATCACCTTGCCGATCGGCGTCCCGGCCCTCTTCACCACGGTCACGCTGAACTTCATCATCTTGTGGAACGAGTTCCTCTACGCGGTCGTGCTTCTGACCGAGGACGACAAGCGCACATTGCCGCTCGGCATCATGCATTTCATGGGCAGTCATCAGCTCGATGTGGGCATGCTCGCGACAGGCCTGATGATCGCGATCGGCCCTGTCATCCTGCTTTACGCCCTCTTCTCGGAGACCATGATCAAGGGAATGACCGCCGGAGCGGTGCGCTGATGGCGACGGTTGCGATCACGGCGCTGAGCAAGCTTTACGACGGCGGTGGTGAGCTCGCCGTCAAGGACCTTTCACTCACCGTCGCTGATGGTGAATTCATGGTGCTGCTCGGGCCTTCCGGATGCGGCAAATCCTCCGTGCTGCGAATGATCGCCGGCCTGGAGCCGATCACCTCGGGCACGGTGGCGATCGACGGAAAGGTCGTCAACGAGGTCCCGGCCAAGGATCGCGACATCGCCATGGTGTTCCAGTCCTATGCGCTTTATCCGCACATGGACGTCTTCAACAATCTGGCCTTTGGTCTGCGCCGGCGCGGCATTGCGGCCAGCGAGATCGAGCGCCGGGTGCAGGGCGCGGCCGCAAAGCTCGGGCTCCTCCCCTTCCTGAAACGCAAGCCGCACGCCCTCTCCGGTGGTCAGCGCCAGCGCGTGGCTCTCGGTCGAGCCATCGTGCGCGAGCCCAAGGTTTTCTTGTTTGACGAGCCCTTGTCCAATCTCGATGCGGCGCTGCGCGTCAGCACGCGAAACGAGCTCATCCGGCAACAACGAGAGTTGGGCATCACGGCCATCTACGTGACCCATGACCAGATCGAAGCCATGACCATGGGGCATCGCATTTGCATCATGAGCAAGGGCGAGGTCGTGCAGATCGGAAAGCCGCTCGAGGTCTATCGCAATCCGGCCAACACCTTCGTTGCCAGATTCCTCGGCAACCCGCCGATGAATCTGATCCCCGTCACCATCCAAGGCGATGCACGCAGCCACCAGCTTCGATTTGGGGGCACATCGCTCGCCGCCCGTTGCTGGCCCGCGGAGCGGCTGAGTCGGCTCGATGGCAAGGCCTTGCTCGGCATCCGCCCGGAAGATGTTTACGAGGCATCGCCGCGATCGGGCGACGAGCGCCTGGTCGCCATTACGGGAGCGAGCGTAGTCGCCGTCGAGCCTCTTGGTGCCGAGACGCTTGTGGTCTTGTCGCTGCCAGGCGTTTCCGAAGAGGTGATTGTGCGAAGCGGCCGCGAGAGCAAGCTCCGTCCGGGCGAGCATGCCACGATCCAGCTCGACCTCGGCGCAGCCCATCTCTTCGATCAGGCGACGACGGAGGTCATCGCCCGTATTGATGTCAAGAGAGAAGCTGGATGGCCGAGAACCGCATAATCGATGCGCACGCTCATATTATCGATCCGGCCAAGTTTCCTCTGACGGACGGGCCTGGATACAAACCGCTGCCGCATGAGACCGGCACCAGCGAAGAGTTTTGCGCTGTGCTCGATGCGCATGGCGTCACGCATGGTCTCCTGGTGCAGCCAAGCGGCTATGGATATGACAACTCCGCTTTGCTCGATGCAATGGCGCGTCATCCCGGACGGTTCAAGGCGATCGCGGTCGTCGATCCCGAGACGCCGGAGCGCGAGCTTGCGGGGTTTGCCCGGCAGGGCGTCGTGGGTGTGCGCTTCAACCTTCTCAGTCATCGAGCCGACGCGCTCGAGGGGCCTCGAGCGGAGAGCTTCCTGGCGCGCCTCAAGGAGCTCGACTGGTTCGCGCAAGTCTTTGCGGATGACGCGCAGTGGCAGGCGGTTGTTCCCGTGCTGCGCCGCAGCGGGATCAAGGTGCTGGTCGATCATTTCGGCGTGCGCGACCCCGCCGCCGGTTTGTCTCAGCCAGGCTTTGCGGCAGTGCTTGCCTTGGGGCGCGAAGGCAGGGCCACAGTAAAGTTGTCGGCCCCCTTCCGGCTCTCAAGCCGGCCGGAGGACTTCGCCGACCTCGACCCGTTCGCCGATGCGCTGATCACAGCTTTTGGGGTCGAGGGCTGCGTCTGGGGTTCCGATTGGCCCTTCATCAACTTTCCCCGAGGGTTCAGCTATGACGCCGCCTTGCGCGCGCCGAAGCGCTGGCTGGGCGACCCCGCGCAGCGCGGCATGGTCATGTGGTCGAACGCCGCGCGCCTTTTTGGCTTCCCGGAGCAACCGTCGAGAATCGCGCCATGACAAAAAGACGGGGCTCTCCTCTGAGGGTGGCGCTTGCGGGCGCCGGGATGATCAGCTGGTACCACCTCACCGCGTGGCGAAATCTCGGCGAGCAGGTCGAGCTCGCGGCTGTTTGCGACCCCGATGAAAAAAAGGCGCGGAGCCGTGCGCGGGAGTTCGGTATCGCGAAGGTCTATACCGATCGCGACGCGATGCTGGCCAGCGAGAACATCGATGCGCTGGATGTCGCGACGCCACGCGAGACGCATGCCGGCTGGGTGGAGGCTGCGGTCATGCACGGCATCGATGTGCTTTGCCAGAAGCCGCTCACTCCGACATTGGCGCAGGCGCAGGAGCTGCTGCGTAAGGTCGACGGCAAAATCCGGCTGATGGTGCATGAGAATTGGCGGTTCCGGCCGTGGTATCGCGAGCTCAAGAGCTGGATCGCCGCAGGGCGATTGGGGGACCTGGTGCTCGCCCGAATGGCGACGGTCAATTCCGGCTTCTTGCCGGATGCGAGTGGCGAGCGCCCAGCCTTCGTGCGGCAGCCGTTCATGCAGCACGAGAAGCGGCTGATGATCGCCGAAGTGCTGATCCATCATCTCGATGTCATGCGCTTCCTTTGCGGGGACTTGCGTGTCATCGCCGCCCGTGCGGCTCGTACCCTCCCGGAGGTGGCGGGCGAAACAATGGCCTCGATATTTCTGGAGACGGCAGCCGGTGCGCCGATCGAAGTCATGGGAACGATGGCGGCACCGGGGTGTCCGCCCCGAGCGCCTGATCGATTGGAGATTATCGGCACCAAGGCAAGCGCGGTTTTCGAGCACAGCGTGCTGCATCGCCTCGGCCCGGATCCGGTCGAGATCGCTTTCGATAATGAAAAAGGCTATCAGGCGAGCTTCGACGGTGTGATCAAGCATTTTGTCGAGTGCCTCGAGAGCGGGACGCAATTCGAGACCAATCCATCAGACAACATCGAGACCCTGCGTCTCGTCGAGCATGGCTATTGGGCAGCCGGGCTGGAGCGCTGAATGCAACTGGGGAAGCCCTCGCGCTCCCCCTGTGAGATCACTCCGGCTCCGAATATTTACGGGGGATGCTCGGCCTGATCGCCAAGGCGAGATCGGCGATCCTGACATGGCGCTGATGAGCGACGACAGCGTCCGTCGTAATTCTGTCGCGGCCCTGTTCGCCGATGATTACCACCTCGTCGCCGACCTTGGCTTCCAGGATATCGGAGAGATCCAGACGCGTATGCTCGAGGGAAGGGTTGCCGAGGAGCTTTGCGCGACGGCCGCACACCAAGACCTCGCCGCAGTGGAGCTGCCCCATGCCATCGGCCGAGCCGATCGGCATCACACCGAGCCGCATATGGGGGCGCGTTGGAAATGGCGCCTGTGCGAGAAACTCTTTCCGGTCCAGTGTGCGCACATGGATGAGACGGCTCGTCAGTTTTGCGAAGGCTTGGCGAGTAGCCGGCCAGGGCACGTCGCCCTCGGCGCGGAAAGGTCCGAAGAACATCTGCCCGGGATCGACCGCATTGAAGCAGGCTTTGCGACTCAAGGACAAGATCTTGCTGCTGGCGACCATTCGGATCGGCACATCGAGCCCTTTTGCCTCGAGCTCACGGCACATCGCATCGAAGCGGCCGAGCTGCCAATCAAGGTAGTCGAATGACGGAGGCGAGGGCACATTGGGATGGGCGTTGACGATGTGGACCTTGAGATTGGGTAGGCGCGCAATGGCAGCAATCGCCTCTGCCGCTTCTTCCGCCGGAAAGCCCAGCCGCTCCTGGCCGATGTCGACCTTGACTGCAACACGCAGAGGTTTCGTGGCGCAGCGCGAATAGACCGTGGCCGAATCGAGATCGATCAAGGTTGGGATGAGATCGAAAACCTCGGCGTCACTCACCGATTGCGAAGTGGCGAGCGCACCGGGGTAGACGAGGATAGGCGCCGTCTCACCCGCACGCCGCAGTTCAAGGGCATTGGCAGGATCGACCATCGACAGCATGTCGGCCCCGGCCGCCAGGACGGTATGTGCAACCTGCAAAAGTCCAAAGCCGTAGGCGTTGCACTTCAGAGCCGCGCAGATCGCAACTTCCTTGCCCACATACTCTCGAATGCGCCGCGTGAATTGCGCAATCGCCCCCAGATCGATCTCGAAGAGGTTTGGGCGCGCGTGGAGGGCGAAATCGCTCACCGCCGAAACAGGTTTCATCTGAGGAGTGTGATGGGTCGCGCAGTTATAGGCAACAATGATGGCTCCCCCCTTGAGACTATCGCGGCTTACGGCTTGGTGGCACGGACAAGGCAGTTGCCGCGAGGCGGCATCGCCATCGTTGTGGCGCGTGAGCCTTGCAAAGGGGGAGCCAACATCGCCCCGAAGCTACGCTTGCGCCTCTCAATCGATGTTGATTCTTCGATAAGGAAGACGCGCGGCAAGCGCTGGTTTATACAATGCTGCATGAATATCCTTCGCGTTTTCCAAGCGTCCGGCCAATATGGCGCAGCTCACTGACGATTGTTTCGCCTTCGGCAGCGCGCTCATGCCGGTCGATGCAGCGCTGGGCTTGATCGCAGAGCGCGTCCTGCCGGTCGCCGAAGCCGAAGAGGTGCCACTTTCGCGCGCTGACGGCCGCGTGGTCGCAGCTGATATCCTTTCGCCGATCGCGCTGCCGCCTTTTGCGAATTCGGCCGTCGACGGATATGCGGTGCGCCACGCCGACCTTGACCGGCAAGCTCCGACCGAGCTGCCGTTGCGAGG
>JAFAQA010000521.1 GCA_019246665.1 Hyphomicrobiales bacterium | reverse complement strand
GTCGAGGCGCCGCTCATCAGCGCAGCGCTTGCCGCGACGCGCGGAAATCAGATCAAAGCCGCGCAATTGCTGGGGCTGAACCGCAACACTTTACGTAAGAAAATCAGCGATCTCGACATTCATGTGATGAAGCTGTCGCGATAAGTGTCTCGTCGCGACACGGCCCCAAAACCGTCGCATTCCAACAACACTGTTGCATGCGCGCATCATTGTAGATGCGGGATCAGCGGTGGCAATGAGCTCAACCGAACTTCCGCGCACGTCAAAAGCCGCGCCTCTGCTTATGGATGAGAGGCATTCCGGCAAACCCGTCGGCACCTTCATCATGGTGGCGGCGCTGCTTGCCGCGCTCGTCGGATTTTTGATCGTCGCCGGCCTGACGCCGATTGCACCGACGAATGCCGTCGTATTGACCATTCTCGTGACCAACGCTGTGCTTGTCATCTGCCTTGGGATCGTGGTCGTGATCGAAGGCCGCGAGGTCTTGCGGGCGAGACGCGCCCGGGCGGCGGCTGCCGGGCTCCACATGCGCTTCATCGGCTGGTTCGCCGGGATCGCGGCCCTGCCGGCGTTGTTCATCGCCCTCGTGACCTCGATCACGCTGGAACGCAGCCTCGATCCCTGGTTCCGCGCCGATTTGCGTGTGCTTCTCGGCAACACCGTCGAGATCGCCCATAGCTATGAAGAAGGGCAGTGCCGCACCATGGCGCGCGAGCTCAACCTGATGGCGGGGGACATCAACAGCGCCAAGGTGATGTTCGATCAGAACCGGACGCTTTTTCACGATTGGTTCGCAACGCGCTCGCTCTTCCTTGGCTTTCCCGTCGCCATGATGCTCAAAAACGACGGCTCGACGATCGAGACGGTGCAGCATGTCGCCGTCCCCGGCATCGCGCTTCCGCGCTCCGAAGATTATGCGGAGGCGAGCGACACCGAGCCGTTCTGCTTCGTGCCGCGCGCCGGCGGCGCCTTCGCGGCGCTGGTGAAGCTCTCGGCGTTCGACAACGCATTCCTCTTCGTGGCGCGGCCGGGCGATCCCCACGCCAGCCAATACACGACCGCGGCAGAGGAGGGGTTGCGCTATTACCAGGGTCTCGAGGGAAAGCGCGTCGGCGTGGAGATCGCCTTCGCGTCAATGTACCTTCTGGTGACGCTCATTCTTCTGCTTTCGGCGATCAGGCTTGGCCTATCCTTTGCCAATTGGCTGGTGCTTCCCATCCGTCGCCTCATTCATGCGACGGACCAGGTCGCCGCCGGGAATTTCTACGTTCAGGTGCCGACGCGAAAAGGAGAGAGCGACCTTGCGCATCTTTCCGCGACCTTCAACGGCATGACGCAGGAATTGCGCGCCCAGCATGACCGGCTCGTGGCGACAAGCGACATGATGGACAAGCGCCGCCGCTTCACCGAGGCGGTGCTCGCCGGGGTGTCCTCCGGCGTGATCGGCATCGATGCCAAGGCGGCGATTACGGTACTTAACCCGTCAGCCGAGAAGCTGCTGCCGAAAAGCGAAAGGAGCTCGCCTCTGGGGACCATGCTTGGCGATCTATTGCCCGCCGTCGATCCTCTCGTCGCTGAGGCGCGCGAGGGGCGCCACCGGCTCGTGCAAGGGCAGATTTCGCTGCCCCGTGGGACGGGCGAGCGGCAGGTGAGCGTGCGCGTCACCAAGGAAACGGCAGGCGATGCCGCCGAAGGCTATGTGATCACTCTCGACGACATCACCGATCTCGTCTCCGCCCAGCGCTCTGCCGCCTGGGCGGACGTGGCGAGACGAATCGCCCATGAGATCAAGAACCCGCTCACCCCGATTCAGCTCTCGGCCGAACGGTTGAAGCGCAAATACGGCAAGTTCGTCACGTCGGATCGCGAGGTCTTCGACCAGTGCACCAACACGATCATCCGGCAGGTGGACGACATCAAGCGCATGGTGGACGAGTTCTCATCCTTCGCTCGCACGCCCAAGCCGGTCCTCGAGGAGAGCGAGATCACCGACGTCGCCAAGCATGTCATCTTTTTGATGCAGGTCGCGCGGCCCGATATCAACTTCGTGGTCGATCTTCCGGACACGCCGCTCAAAGCACGTTTCGATCACCGTCTGATCGGGCAGGCGCTGACCAACATCGTCAAGAACGCGACCGAAGCGATCGACCCGAAGGCGGGCGGGGAGCGCGGCAAGGTGACGGTTTCTGTCGCGAAATCGAAGGACGATGTCATCACTATCGACGTGGCGGACACCGGCCGCGGCTTTCCAAAGAGCGAGCGGCATAAGCTGCTCGAACCGTACACGACGACGCGCAAGGAGGGGACGGGGCTTGGCCTGGCGATCGTCGGCAGAATTCTCGAAGAGCATGGCGGTGGAATCGAGCTTCTCGATCACCTGGACGCCAAGGGTAACCAGATCGGTGCCTGGGTGAGGCTCTGGTTCCCGGCGAATTCCGAAAGCGAGGCTGCGGCGGAAGTTTCGCATGACGCGGCTCGGCCGATGCCCAAGGCCTCCACTCTCGAGGCAGCGTCAGTTGAAAATGAGGCGGAGGGCCTGTCGTGAAGGGGGCTGACATTCTCATCGTTGATGATGAGGCCGATATTCGGGAACTCGTCGCCGGCATTCTCGAGGATGAGGGCTATCGCGCGCGCAGCGCCGACGGGGCCGAGGAGGCGTTCAAGGCCATCGAAGCGCGCAAGCCTCACCTCCTCTTCCTCGATATCTGGCTGCAAGGCTCGTCGCTCGACGGGTTGCAAATCCTCGATCGCGTGAAGGAGCTCCATCCTGAGCTTCCCGTGGTCATGATCTCCGGCCATGGCAATATCGAGACGGCCGTCGCCGCGATCCGGCGCGGCGCTTATGATTTCATCGAGAAGCCCTTCAAGGCCGATCGGCTCGTCCTCGTGGCGGATCGCGCGCTCGAGGCTTCGCGCCTGAAGCGCGAGGTCAAGGAGCTGAAGACGCAATCCGTGCAGGCGAGCCGCATCATCGGACGCTCCTCCGCGATCGCGCAATTGCGCAGCGCCATCGAGCGCATCGCCGCGACCAATGCGCGCGTGATGATCACCGGCTCGCCCGGCTCCGGCAAGGAGCTCGCGGCACGCACCATCCATCAGCTTTCGAGCCGTTCGGGCGGTGCTTTCGTTGCCATCAACGCCGCGACGATTACCCCCGAGAACATGGAGATCGCGCTGTTCGGCATCGAGCAAGGCCCCAATGGGCAGCGCGTCACCGGCGCGCTCGAGGAAGCACACGGAGGCACGATCTACCTCGACGAAGTGGCCGACATGCCGAAGGAGACACAGAGCAAGATCCTGCGTGTTCTCGTCGATCAGAATTTCCAGCGCGTCGGCGGCTCGACGCGCGTGCATGTCGATGTCCGGGTGATCTCCTCTTCCGCGCGTGATCTTGCGGCCGATATCGCCGAGGGGCGCTTTCGCGAGGATTTGTATCACCGCTTGTCGGTCGTCCCGCTGCGCGTTCCCTCGCTTTCCGAGCGCCGCGAGGACATTCCCGATCTCATCGATTTCTTCATGGGGCAGATTTCCGCGACCGGCGGTTTGGCAAAGCGCGGCATGGCCGAGGATGCGCTCGCCATCCTGCAATCGCATGAATGGCCGGGAAATGTGCGCGAGCTTCGCAACAACGTCGAGCGCTTGATGATCCTGTGCGGCGGCGATCCGAACGCCGCGATCAACGCCGACATGCTGCCCCAAGAGGTCGGTGCGCGCATCCCGAGCTCGCCCAACGGCGCGGGCGGAGAGAAATTCATGGCCATGCCGCTTCGCGAGGCGCGGGAGATTTTCGAGCGCGAATACCTGATCGCCCAGATCAGCCGCTTTGGCGGGAATGTCTCGCGCACCGCCGAATTCATTGGCATGGAACGTTCTGCGTTGCATCGCAAGTTGAAGACTCTCGGGGTGGGATAGGGGCCATGGCGCAAAGGCAACCGGCGTTGCCCGCAGCTGGCGGAGATCTTCCGCCTTGGCTGAGGGGACGTTGCATCGGCCGCCCGGCGCAATCACGCGCCGGCCGAGTTAGGATCTCGTCCGGGGCTCGCATCCGATGAAGGTGCTCATCTGCGGAGCCGGCGCGGTCGGCCGCGCCATCGCCGAGCGGCTCGCGGACGAGCGCAACAGCGTCACGGTGATCGATCTCTCATCCGAGGTGCTCGCGCGGCTCAGCGACGAGCTCGACGTCTCCACCGTGGTCGGCCACGGCTCCCATCCCGACGTGCTCGACCGTGCGGGCGCCGCCGATTGCGACATCGTCTTTGCGGTCACCCCTTCCGACGAGGTGAACATCACGGCCTGCACCATCTCGCATACGCTCTTCAACGTCCCGACCAAGATCGCCCGCTTGCGTGCCGCCGCCTACCGGACGAGCGATTGGGCCGATCTCTTCGCTCGCGACCGCGTGCCGGTCGACGCGACGATCTCGCCCGACATCGAGGTCGCCGAAGCGATCGCACGGCTCGTCACCATGCCGGGCGTCGGGGAAAGTGGATCCTTCTGCCGAGGGCAGGTGCTCGGCTTCTCGGTGGAATGCCTGCCCGGCTCCTCGGCGGTGGCGGGTCCGCTGCGCGAGGTGAACGGGCGCTTTCCCGGACTCGAGGCCACTGTGGTCGGCAAGATGCGTGCGGGCAAGGTGAGCGTCGTCGGCTCCGAGCATGTGCTCGAGGCGGGCGACATCGCCTATGTGGTCGCGGCCACGGTGAAGATCGGCGAGGTGCTCACCTTTTTCGGCTATGACATGCGCGCTCCGCGTCGTGTCATCATCGCCGGCAGCGGCCATGTCGGGGTGCATGCCGGCGGACTGATCGGCAAGGCGCTGCCGGACGTGAAGGTCCGCTTCATCGATACCGTGCAGGAGAGGGCGCTTGCAGCAGCCCAAGCGCTTCCACATTCGCTCGCCCTTCTCGGAAGCGCGCTCGACGAGACGATCCTGCGCGACGCAGGGGTCGACGGCGCCGATATCTTCTTCGCCGCCTCGAATGATGACGCGGCAAACCTTCTTTCAGGCGCGCTCGCGAAGAAGCTCGGCAGCCGGCGTTCCGCATCGCTCCTGAGCGCGCCCGGCTATCGCGCCCTCATCAGCGACCTGAAGATCGATGCGGCCATCGATCCGACCGCCTTGACGGTCTCCAAGGCGCTGCGGCACATCCGGCGCGGCAAGATTCGCGCGCTTCTCTCGCTCGAGCAGGGGCGCGCCGAGATGATCGAAGCGGAAGCGCTCGCGCCCTCGGCTCTCGTCGGGAAGCCGCTTCGAGATCTCGATATCACGGAGGGGATTCGGATCGGGGCGGTATTCCGCCAAGGGGAGGTGCTGGCTCCAACGGGCGACACGGTGATCGCCGCGCATGATCGTCTCGTCGTGTTCGCGACAGCCGCAAAATACAAGGAAGTCGAGCAGATTTTCCGTGTCAGCCTGGAATTCTTCTGAACCCGCCATAATTGCATCACTGCCCCGTGGTCCTGGGGTTGAGGAGGCTTGATGCTTATGTGAATCTACATGTGTAGTGCAGCATGATTCAGATCAGCCGCAAGGTGAGACGTGGCGTGAGTGAAGCCGCGCAAGCAACAAAACTGAAAAATTGGGGTGATCAATATGGCCGGCGATCGACCGCAAAATCTGCAGGATGCGTTTCTCAATCATGTCCGCAAACATAAGATTCCCTTGACGGTGTTTCTGGTGAA
The DNA here is from genome assembly GCA_019246665.1 of Hyphomicrobiales bacterium. GTDB lineage: Bacteria > Pseudomonadota > Alphaproteobacteria > Rhizobiales > Beijerinckiaceae > GAS188. The sequence goes on along the minus strand of JAFAQA010000521.1, from coordinate 1,646 downwards.
CGGCGTCAAATTGCAGGGGATCGTAAGTTGGTTCGACAATTTCTGCGTGCTTCTGCGTCGAGATGCCCATTCCCAGCTCGTTTACAAGCACGCGATCTCGACCATCATGCCGTCCGCGCCCGTGCAGCTTTATGATCCCGCCGAGGAGGGGTCGGACAAGGCATAGTCGTCGGCCGTAAAGAGGACGCTCGCGTAAGGCAGAGGCAAAATGGCCGAGCTGATTTCATCTCGATACCTGTGGATATAGATGAGGGCAGCCGGGTTCGAAAAGGCGAAGGGGCGGCCGCCGCAACGCGGAGTGGGTGCTACGGCGACGCGCGTGCTGATCATCGGCCCTTACCCGTCCCGCACGGCTGCGGCGAGACCCTCCCTTCCGGCGCAATCGTCAAAGGCCCCGTCTCCCCTTCAGGCAGGCCTTGCCCAGCCACGCTCACCCGCCGACCGGCTCGCCGAAGCCACGAAGCTTGCCGGTGCGATCGAGCTCGATGTGGTCGAATCGCTCATCGTGCCGACGAATGAGATCCGCCCCGCGACCTTTGTCGGTTCTGGTAAGGTCGCGGAGCTCGCCGACAGGGTGAAAACAGATGAGGCGGGCCTCGTCATCATGGATTGCGCGCTCTCTCCGGTGCAGCAGCGCAACCTCGAGAAGGCGCTTGGCGCCAAGGTCATCGACCGAACAGCCTTGATCCTCGAGATTTTCGGTGAGCGCGCGCGCACGCGTGAAGGTGCGCTTCAAGTCGAGCACGCGCATCTTACGCATCAAAAGAGCCGGCTGGTGCGCTCCTGGACGCATCTCGAACGTCAGCGCGGTGGCTTCGGATTTCTCGGCGGACCGGGCGAGACCCAGATCGAGGCCGATCGCCGCCAGATCGAGGAGCGGATCGCTAGGATCGAGCGCGATCTCGACGCGGTTAAGCGCACGCGCGCGCTGCACCGGCGCCAGAGGCGGCGGGGAACCCATCCGGTGGTAGCTCTCGTCGGCTACACCAATGCCGGCAAATCGACCCTGTTCAATCGCCTCACCGCCGCCAGCGTCGTTGCCAAGGATATGCTGTTCGCGACGCTCGATCCCACGGCAAGGCTTATTCGCCTCGCCCATGGTGAAAGCATCTACCTTATCGATACGGTAGGCTTCATTTCCGAGCTCCCGACTTCGCTGATCGCTGCCTTTCGCGCGACGCTCGAGGATGTCCTCGACGCGGACCTCATCATTCACGTTCGCGACGCTTCCCATCCGCAAAGTGAGGCGCAGCGCCAGGACGTGGAGGATGTGCTTTCCGAGCTCGGGCTCGATCGGGCGTCCCATCCGGTTCTCGAGGTGGCGAACAAGATCGACCTTGTGGGCAACGCCCAAGGCGGGAAGCGGGCGACAGCGGCCCGTGATGCGATCGGCGTCTCCGCGCTGACGGGGGAGGGCGTGAGCGAGCTTCTCGCCGCCATCGAGGATTTGTTGTTCAGCGGTCGCGACGTGTTCAAGCTCGTCATACCCGGCACGGATGGTCGCGGTCGCGCCTGGATTTACGCGCATGCCGAGGTGCTGTCGGCCGAGCAGGATCCGAAGGGCAGCGCATATTTGACCGTGCGCGTCGCGCACGACCGAAGCGCGGAGCTCGTGAAGCGTGTCGCGGCCGGCGGCGGGGAATGCA
>JAFAQA010000038.1 GCA_019246665.1 Hyphomicrobiales bacterium | reverse complement strand
TTCCTTGTCGGCATTCTGTTCTTGGAGCTCAATGGTTACCGCTTCACGGCAACTGAGGAGGCAGCGGCGAACGCGGTTTTGGCGCTCGCGAGCCAGGACATCGAGGAGAACGGATATACCGCTTTCCTCCGGGCGAACGTCATGAGGTTTGAGAAGAGAGGGTAAAGCGAATTAGGCCGACACATCCTTGGGCAGCGATCCCGCCACTTCATCGCTGGCCGTAACTGATGCCTCGGCTTCAGCTCGTTGCGACTTGTGTTTACGACGGAAGAATAGCCGTCCTCTATGAAGCGCACTTGATCGAGCCGGGCATGCAAAGCCCAATCGTTCTCGTCGCGCCATCAATGGTGGGTCAGGAAGGCGGGCCGGATCAATCCGCCACTCCCTGAGTGTGCAACAAGCTAAGCGTTCTAACCTAGCGAAACGCCACCCTCACGATCTCATAGGATTTGCCGCCGCCCGGCGTATGCACCTCGACCGTGTCGCCGACCTTCTTGCCGATGAGGGCTCGTGCGATCGGCGAGGTGATCGACACCTTGCCGGAGCGCACATCCGCTTCCGTCTCCCCGACGATTTGATACACCTTCGTCTGCTCGGTATCTTCGTCCAGGAGCTTGACGGTCGCGCCGAATTTCACGGTCTTGCCGCTGAGCTTGCTCACATCGATTACGTCCGCACGTCCGATCAGGGATTCGAGCTCGAGGATGCGTCCTTCGTTGTGTGATTGGGCTTCCTTGGCGGAATGGTATTCCGCATTCTCGGACAGATCGCCAAGCGAGCGCGCGTCGGAGATCGCCTGAATGATGCGCGGGCGCTCTTCCTGCTGGCGTGTCTTGAGCTCGGTTTCCAAAGCGAGATAACCCGCCTGGGTCATCGGCACCTTGTCCATGGCAATGTAGTCCTTTCAGCATAACTTACCGCTCCCCTGGCGGGGAACGAGCCGTTTTCGTGTCCAGAAACGCGCCGAAGGCGAAAATGTCCCCAAGACCTAATGGTCACGGACATAGTCCTGTAGCGCGCGTACGCCGAGATCGCCGCTGAGGAATGATCTCACCCCCCTCGCGGCGGCGACCGCGCCTGCTAGGGTGGTATAATAGGGCACTTTATGCAAGAGGGCGGCCCGCCGCAACGAGCGGGAGTCGCCAAGGGCCTGGGAACCCTCGGTTGTATTGAAGACGAGGTGCACGTCGCCATTCTTGATGGCGTCGACGACATGCGGGCGGCCTTCCAGAACCTTGTTCACTCTTTGCGCCGGAACGCCTTCGCCCTCCAGGAAGCGCTGCGTGCCGCCGGTGGCGAGAATTTTGAAGCCGAGCTCATGCAACAGCTTCACCGTCGGCACGATGCGTGGCTTGTCGGCATCTCGCACCGATACGAAAACCGTGCCGGAGCGCGGCACTTTCGAGCCGGCCCCCAGCTGGCTCTTCGCAAAGGCGGCGTCGAAATCCGCATCGAGGCCGATCACCTCGCCGGTCGAGCGCATCTCGGGACCGAGAAGCACATCGACCCCCGGAAAGCGGGCGAAAGGAAACACCGACTCCTTCACGCCCACATGAGCGAGCCGCCTCTGCACAAGCGTGAAGGAGGAAAGGCTTTCGCCGGCCATCACGCGTGCCGCGATCTTGGCGACCGGGACGCCCGTCACCTTGGCGACGAAGGGCACGGTGCGCGAAGCGCGCGGATTGACCTCGAGCACATAGATGACGCCATCCTGAATCGCGTATTGCACATTCATGAGCCCGCCGACGTCGAGCGCGAGCGCCAGCTTGCGTGCCTGAGCCTCGAGCTCGGTGACCGTCGCGGGATCGAGCGAATAGGGGGGGAGCGAGCAGGCCGAATCGCCTGAATGGATTCCTGCCTCTTCGATATGCTCCATGATTCCCGCCACATAGGTCGTCTTGCCATCCGACAGGCAATCGACGTCGACTTCGATAGCGTCGGTGAGATACCGATCGAAGAGCAATGGGTTCTTGCCGAGCAGCGTGTTGATCTGGCCCGTCTTGTCGTTCGGATAACGGGCCTTGATCTCCTCCGGCACGAGGCTCGGCAAAGTGCCGAGGAGATAGTCGTCGAAGCTGCGCTCGTCGTGAATGATCGCCATGGCGCGACCGCCCAGCACGTAAGAGGGGCGCACCACGAGCGGAAAGCCGAGATCGGCCTTGACGAGCCGGCTCTGCTCGACCGAGTAGGCGATGCCGTTCTTCGGTTGCTTCAAATTGAGCTTTTCGAGGAGGCGTTTGAAGCGGTCGCGGTCCTCGGCGAGGTCTATGGCATCGGGCGAGGTGCCGAGGATCGGCACCCCAGCCTCCTCGAGCGGCCCTGCGAGCTTGAGCGGCGTCTGTCCGCCGAATTGCACGATGACGCCGTGCAACGTGCCGTTGGAGCGCTCCTCATCGATGATCTCGAGCACGTCCTCCGCGGTGAGGGGCTCGAAATAGAGTCGGTCCGAGGTGTCGTAATCGGTCGACACCGTCTCGGGATTGCAATTGATCATGATGGTTTCGAAGCCCGCCTCCTTGAGCGCAAAGGCGGCGTGGCAGCAGCAATAATCGAATTCGATGCCCTGTCCGATCCGGTTCGGCCCGCCGCCCAGAATAATGACCTTGCGGGCATTCGAGGGGCGCGCTTCGTTGCGCATCTTCCCCGCGAAGGGCGGCGCGTAGCAGGAATACATGTAGGCGGTGGGCGAAGCGAATTCGGCGGCGCAAGTGTCGATTCGCTTGAAGACGGGTCTCACGCCGAGGGAAAGGCGCACCCTCTTGGCCTCGGCCTCGCTCTTGCCGGAGAGCACTCCGAGCCTCGCATCGGAAAAGCCCATGGCCTTGAGCGCGCGAAAGGCGCCAGGCGTCGATGGCAATCCATGCGACTTGAGGCGCGCTTCGGTCTCCACGATCTCGCCGATACGCCCCAGGAACCAGGGGTCGATGCGGCACGCTTCGTAGATCTCCGCCGCATCCATGCCGAGGCGCATCGCCTGCGCAACCTTGAGCAGACGATCAGGCGTCGGTGTGCCAATCGCGGCACGAATGGCGTTGTGGTCATCGCC
>JAFAQA010000080.1 GCA_019246665.1 Hyphomicrobiales bacterium | reverse complement strand
GCACTTGCGAATACACGCAATGGGGCTTCTGGTCGGTCGACACCTTCAGGACCGACAACGGCCGAAATATCGGCTATTCGGACAGGGGAAATCTGCTCACCTGGGTGGCCGGGGTTCCCGCCAACGCCGCGGATATTCCGACCACCGGCTCTGCCACCTATACTGGCCATGCTGTCGCGAATATCAGCAATAACGGCAGCCAGTACATCACGGCGGGGACCTTCAGCAACAACGTGAATTTCGCGACGCGCACCGGGCAAGTTCAGGTCGGGGGGCTCGACGCCACAAATTATAGTGGCACGGTCAGCCTCCCGGCGGGCTCCGCGGCTTTTGGCGGCTCGTTGAATTCGGGCGCGAGCAATCGCAACATGAGCATGGCTGGACAATTCTTCCAAGGGGGCCCGACGAATACCACCCCGCTTTACGGAGAAATGGGCGGGACGATCTCGATATCGGGGCCGAACAATTACATCGGCAGCGGAATTTTCGCCGGCCGCAAGCCTTGAGCATCGTCTGCTGAGTCAGGCGGACCCGGCCTCCTCGATGCCGCAGGCCGCGAGATGGCGCCGCATGCGCTCGGGGATGGGCGCCACGGCCCGGATAGGGTCGCGCTTCGGGTAAAGCGGAAGCTCGAGCGCGCGCGCATGCAGATGCAAGGCGGGTTCGGTCGAGCGCGGTGCTTTGCCATAGACCGCATCGCCAAGGATCGGCCAGCCCATGGCGGCACAATGAACGCGCAATTGGTGCGTGCGTCCCGTCACCGGCTCGAGCGCGAGGGCGGTGAGCGCCGGAAGCTCGCCTTGCGCCTTCGCCCGACCGATGATGCGCCAGCGCGTGATCGCGGCGACGCCTTCGGGATCGACCTTCATCCACCAGCCGCGCGAAGGGTCCCGGCGCCCAAGCGCCAAGTCGATGACGCCTTCCGCTTGGCCGTCATCGGGACCGCCAGCGACCACCGCCCAATAGGTCTTCGCGACTTTGCCGGATTGGAAGAGCTCGCCGAGCCTTTCGAGCGCGGCCCGGTTGCGGCCGAGCACCAGGCATCCCGAGGTGTCGCGGTCGAGCCGGTGCGCAAGCTCGGGCCGACGGGGCAGGCCGAAGCGCAAGCCATCGAAAAGCGCGGTGAGCGGCACCGAAGCATCGCCATTGCGCTCGGCAGCATTTCTCGGTCCCGCATGAACCGGCATGCCGGCGGGCTTGTCGAGAATGATCATCATAGCGTCGCGATAAAGGATGCGACCGAGAAGCTCTTCCGATGTCATGCGCGACGGGGTAACGGAAACCGATGGCCAAGGATACTCCGCAAGACCACGCCGCGCCGCAAGCTCGCGCTTCCTGGTGGGGACGCCTCAAGGAAGGGCTGAGGCGCTCATCCTCGGGACTTTCCACGGGCATTTCCGACCTTTTCACCAAGCGCAAGCTCGATGCCGCGACGCTCGATGATTTCGAGGATCTCCTTTTGCGTTCCGATCTCGGCGTGGACACCGCAACGCGCATCACGCGCGAGATCGCGTCCGGACGCTATGGACGCGACCTCGATCCCGACGCCGTGAGGGGCATCCTGGTCGACGAGATCGAAGCGATCCTCGCGCCGGTGGCGCTTCCGCTCGACGTCGAGCCCGAGCGCAAGCCATTCGTCATCCTGATGGTCGGGGTGAACGGGTCAGGGAAGACGACGACCATCGGCAAGCTCGGCGCCAAGCTCAAGTCTCAAGGACGCAAGGTGATGCTCGCGGCCGGCGACACCTTCCGGGCCGCTGCGATCGAGCAGCTCAAGCTCTGGGGCGAGCGCATCGGCACACCCGTTATCGCGCGCCAACAGGGAGCGGACGCCGCGGGCCTCGTCTTCGAGGCGCTTGCGACGGCGCGCGAGCAGGGAGCGGATGTTCTCTTGGTCGACACGGCGGGGCGCCTGCAGAACCGTGCCGAGCTCATGGGAGAGCTCGAAAAAATGCTGCGTTCGATCAAGAAGGTCGACCCTTCGGCGCCGCATGCGGTGCTGCTCGTCCTCGATGCGACCGTCGGCCAAAACGCCTTGTCGCAGGTCGAGATCTTCGCCAAGACCGCGGGGGTCACCGGCCTTGTCATGACGAAGCTCGACGGCACCGCGAGAGGCGGAATCCTCGTCGCGATCGCCGGTAAGTTCAAGCTGCCGATTCATCTCATCGGCGTCGGTGAGGCCCTGGACGACCTCGAGCCGTTCTCGGCCCGGGATTTCGCCCGCGCGCTCGTCGGGATGGAGTAGGGGCCGGATCCCGTCCGAGGACGGGTAAAGGAAGAGGCGCCCTTCTTCCTTCTCCCGCTAAGAGCGTCGCTAAGAGCGGGAGAAGGAAGAGGCGCTCCTCCTGCGAATGAGCGTTGGCTTCTTAGCCTGATCTTTACGTGTTGGCGCAGCATCGCTAGTAAGCGCTAATGCGAGGCCTTATCTATGCGCCAGCTTCTTGCTCCGGCCCGAGCATGACGGCGAAACATCGCTTCACCTCTACAGACCTCGATCGCCTCGCGGCTCTCGAGGCTTGCGCGTGAGCAATAG
>JAFAQA010000067.1 GCA_019246665.1 Hyphomicrobiales bacterium | reverse complement strand
GCCAGCCGAGGCTCGCGGATTCGGCGGGCTGCGAGGCGGCCTCAGCGGATTTCACGGCGGCGGAACGGTGCGGAGCTTTGGCCACTCCCGCAACCCAGTTGTGTTTATGCATCCTGGCCCATTCCGCTCTCCATTTCTCAATGGCAGGAGGTTTGTCAGTCGCGAGTTCTTCTTCCGCCATCGGTTTGCCAATAATCGACGATTCTTTTTCCGTCGTGACCGTTTCGAGGGGCCGTTCGGTTTTGTCGGCGCCGGTTACCCGTATTCGGCCTATGATTCTCCTTATGCAACATATCCGTACGATCAAGGCATGTCTCAGACTTCGCCCTTATACGACTCTGCCTATGCAACATCCGAGTATGATCAACCCCCGATTTCACCTGTGTATGATGATCCTTACAACTTTAGCCGAGCATCTGGAGTCCGCTGCTCTCTCCTAATTAAAGTGGAAAAATCCGGGGACAAATTCATTAATCGCCGCATACCTCTGTGCTAACGCGGACGAATGAACCGTGTCCCCGAGCCCGTGTCCAGACGCCGACCCGTGATGCTCTCGGTTCATGTTCGTCGGGTCGTGCTCCGTCTGTTTGCGCGTAACGGTAGTTCCGGATGCAGGCTGTCATCCGTCGTGAACTTCTCGGGTTGATCGCCAGCGCGCGTGATTAGGAAGTTGCGCTTGCCTCGGGAACACTTCCGCTCTTGGCCAATGCCGTCGAAAAGTATTTTGGGGTAACAAGCGAAATTTTCTAAAGCTGCTGATGCGTTTCCTGCGCAGCGATGTGAGGGCGCACGTCGTGTCTCAGAAAAACGACCACCGACCTTCTTATCGGCACTACAGAGCATTGCAGCGGCGGAGTAGTTCAAAAATCACCATTTGAGAGATTTTTGGCGTCGTTAGATTTTCAACTTTTTCAACAGCATCGATCCAAAGCGATCAGTCAGGACGATGGGGCTCTTCTCGATCCTGGACCTCGGGGCCATATGCTATGCTGCGACAGCGCAAAGCGTCCCATCCGTGAGGGGCGCAAAATGAGACGACGACAGTTCATCATGCTTGTCGGTGGTACAGCAGAATGCGCTACAGGGCGAGGCACATCGAGACTTGGGCAGAGTCGTCGCCGCTCACTCAACTTCCACAAATGCCATCGAAACGCGGGGGGTGTGTTATGAAAACGTCATGCGAACGTGATGGGCGATGCCCTGCGCGAACGGCAGACGGACAGGCAAGCCGAGGGGCCGCGTCAGTCCCATCCGCTTGAGGTGCGGCCATCTTGCCAATCTCAATCACTAAGTCGGCGAGGCAACGGCCGCGCCGACGCTCTTCGCTCTTCCAAAAGTACTTTGCCGCGCTCTTCGCGGCGGTTGTCCTGTCGCTCCTCGCCAATGGCGCTAGCGAGGCCTGGTTCGGCTACCGTGATCAGGCCGCGCTGTTGGACCGAATGCTTGCTATCGAGGCGCGCTCGGCGGCAAGCCGCATTCAGAGCTTCCTCGACGGCATAAAGGACCAGCTCGGCTGGATGGTGGAGCTTCCCTGGGAAGACGATGAGGATGAGAGCCATCGCATCGACGCCTTCCGTTTGCTTCGCCGAGTCCCAGCGATTAACGAACTTATTTTAGTCGACAGTCGCGGCATGGAGCGGCTGCACGTCTCGCGCATCGCGCCCGACGTGGTGGCGAGTAACATCGACCGCTCGAGCGAGCCGGCCATCCAGGGCGTGCGCTCGGCCCGCATCTGGTATGGGCCGGTGACACTGCATCGGGCCTCCGAGCCCTTTATAACAATCGCCGCGGCGGGCACGCGGATAAGCAGCGGCGTTGTCGTCGCGGAGATCAATCTCAAGCTAATCTGGGACGTGATCGCCGCAATCAAAATCGGCAGGACGGGGGAGGCTTTCGTTGTCGATCGGCCGGGCCACCTCGTCGCCCACCCCGACATGAGCCTGGTGTTGCGGGGTAACGACGAGCGCGAAGTTAGCGCCCTCACAGCGATGCTGGAATCCACCCGCGCCAGCGGCGGCAAAACGGTGCGAACGATTGATTCAGAGAACCGCACTGTGCTCGCGGCGACGGCGCCGGTCGCCGGGCCCGATTGGACGGTCTTCGTCGCAGAACCGACTTCTGAGATCATGGCACCGGTCTGGGTCGCGCTCTGGCGCACCCTTTGGCTGTTGCTTGCCGGGGCCTGCGTTGCCGCGGCTCTTGCCTACGTCCTTGCGCACCGCATGGCCGAGCCGATCCACCAACTTGAAGTCGGTGCCATGAAAATTGGCGCTGGCCAATTCAATCATCTCATCGACATCTCGTCGGGCGACGAACTCGAGCGCCTTGCAGATCGTTTCAACGAAATGGCGGCAGAGCTCGCCGTTTCGCAGGAGAGGTCCGAACGGATTGGTCGCCTCAAACGTTTCCTCGCACCGCAGGTGGCCGAGCTAGTCGAAAGCGCCGGCGAGGAAGCACTTCTCAATAGCTCGCGTACCGAGGTCGTCGTCGTATTCTGCGACTTGCGCGGTTTTACCAGTTTCGCGACCCGCGCCGGTCCAGAGGAGGTGATAGGCCTACTACGCGAATACTATGAAGCGTTGGGCGCCATCATCACTCGCTATGAGGCGACTCTGACGAACATGGCGGGCGACGGGCTCATGATGCTGCTCAACGCGCCGATGCCGATGCGAGATGCGACGCTAGTCGGCGCCCGCATGACGATCGAGATGCAAAGAGCCGTGCAGGGCCTCGTCCGAGGTTGGCGAGCGCGTGGATATAGGATTGGTTTCGGCATCGGGCTCGCAAAGGGGGTCGCCACCGTCGGGCGCATCGGTTACGAAGGGCGGCTCGACTACACCGCGATTGGAAGCGTGGTGAATCTCGCATCGCGGCTCTGCACCGCCGCCGATAACGGGCAAATTCTGGTCGACGAGTTGGCCGCGTCGGAGATCGCAACCGCGATCCGCGTGACAACGCTCGGCTCACAGCTGCTTAGGGGTTTCGACGAGAATATCGTCGTTCACAGCATTGCGTGGGATGAGTCTGGCACAGACATCCCTGACAGTCGAAAGGCCGGGTCGTGAACCAAAGCTATAACGCCGCCACCACGCTGGTTCTTCTGGTGTCCATCGCGAGGACATCTGGACTATTCGGGCGCTAGTGACCCCTAGGGCGCCCCGGCTCTGTGCTGTCTTTGGGTGCGATATAGTGACTCCGCAATGGCTCACTTGTAGAACAAGATAGATCGACTCGCTCTCGGCCCGTTGGGAGAACTCATGCGGCGGCGGGACTTCATCGCGATGGTCGGGGCATCAGCAGCATGGAAGAGCTCGGCGCGGGCGCAGAACCTCACGAAGGGTCACACGCTCGCCATCGTCGCCGCGTCCGGCCCTGTTTCTGAGCTGACCGAAGGCGGAGGCAATCCGCATTACGAAGCATTCCTCCAGGAGCTTCGCCAGCTCGGATATATCGAAGGACAGAACCTCGTCATCGAGCGCTACTCGGGCGAGGGCCGGACCGAGCACTATAACGAGCTCGTCAGCGAGGTGGTCAGCCGGAATCCGGATCTGATCTTCGCAGCTACGTCGCTTCTCGTGCGGCTATTCAAAGACGCAACGACCACGATTCCGATCGTTGGCTTCACGGCCGACCCAGTCGCATATGGGATCGTAGCGGCGCTGGCGCGCCCGGGCGGCAATGTAACGGGTGTGAGCGCCGATGCGGGCGTCGAGATCTGGGGCAAGCGTCTGGAATTCGCGAGAGAGGCGGTCCCAAAAGCGGCCCGGGTGGCTTTCCTGACCTATCGGCTGTCATGGGAGGGCGCGCAAGGAAACATTCTGCGCGAAGTAGCTCGGTCGGCAGGGATCGAGCTGCTCGGGCCGCCGCTCGACGATCCAGTCCAGCCGCCCGAGTATAAGCGGGTCGTTACGCTGATGGCACAACAGAACGCGAATGCGCTGATTGTCGGCGACACCTCGATCAATTTTACTTACCGTAAACTCATCGTCGACTTGGCTGGGGTGAACCGCCTTCCGGCAATCTACCCCTATCGCGAGTATGTGCCGCTCGGCGGATTGATGGCCTATGCTGTCGACTCCCAGGATCTTCTTCGGCACGCCGCCAATCAAGCCGACCGGATTTTGCGGGGCGAGAACCCAGGTGAAATTCCTTATTACCAACCGCGCACTTTCGAGTTGATGGTGAATCTGAAGACCGCAAAGGCGCTCGGTATTGATATGCCACTCTCGCTGCTCGTCCGCGCTGACGAGGTGATCGAATGAAATGACTACTTCCACTTGTCGAACCCAATCGAATGGCGCGGCCCGGCGTCTTCGGTAGCCCGCAAACCAGAGACATAGTTGTTCTCGATAGAGGCCTGCTCGATGGCACTCTCGTGCGAGTTGCCACTGTTGCCACCAGGAATGTATGACTACGCTTTACCCCCTAGGTAGGGTTCATGCCCAAGTTCCTTCGCATCGGAGTCCATCAGTCGAACGTCTCCGGATATACGTCAAAGGCGTGGTGCGTTCGACGGGTTGGCTCGACGGTTTTTCTGAAGTGGGGCGCCGTGGAGGTCCGTGGTGTCGGAGATGGGCGACGGGTCTACTGGACCTTTCCACCGAGGGCCAAAACCATTCGTTGCGACACGGTGCAGCGTGCCGAAGTCTATGCAAATACCGCAATCGCGCGGCGACGCAATCACCGCTATGAACTACTGGCTGGAAAAATTGCGATCCGGCGTCGAACCACCGTCCGTAGCGCCGAACTCGAGCAAGCGCTCGCCACGATCCTCTTTGTTGACATCGTACGGTCTACCGAAAATGCCGCACGGCTGGGCGATTCGCGTTGGACGCAGGTGATGAATCACTATTACGCCGCCGTGCGTCGAGAGCTGAAGGCTTTGCGCGGAAAGGAAGTCGTGACAACGGGAGACGGATTGCTGGCGACGTTCGGCACGCCGGCGGCCGGGGTCCGTTGCGCGACCGCGATCAGCAAAGCGGTGCGCACGCTGGGGCTAGAGATCAGGGTGGGGCTGCACGCGGGCGAATACAAGGTGAGCGGAGCGGAGGTGTTCGGTCTCGCGTTTCACATAGGCGCGCGCGTCGCCGCCAAAGCGCGTGCCGGTGAAGTCCTTGTCTCGAGCGCAGTCAAGGATTTGATGTCGCAGTCTGGAATCCGTTTCCTGGATCGCGGCGTTCATCGACTCAAAGGCGTGCCGGAGCGATGGCGCCTGTATCGGGTCGAACTTTAAGGCTCCCTCTCCGACCCGAACACGAGGTCGGCCAAATCGACGTTGCTGACCTAACCGGTGCCGGCGACTTTGCAGTGGTCAGCAGAGCAAACCACGGGAATCGGTAGCTTCAGCTGGTATGACCGCGCCCACCATGATGCTGGCGCCGTTGAAGAGCGTGCTTCCAGCTGCGTCCCCGGGAAGTACTCGGCGTGGGTCTCGCCAGTCACGCAAGTCGTTGACCATGATGCGGGTAGACAAAATGAGAAGGATCATTCGAAGGAAGCGGTATTTACTTCCAGCTGCTGATGTCCGAGCTGGATTGTTCGCGTCGGTTCGACGCAATCAGCAAATCCAGCGGAATCGCCGTGTTGCGAATGGAGGAACCGCCGGACCGGAGCTCGGCATGCCGCCGAGCTCGATGGTTCTTCGGGAATATCAGCCCGCCTCGATCGGCTCGCCGGCCGCCGTCCATTCGAGCATGGAACCGGGGTAGTGCGCGTCGTACGGGAAGCCCGCGGCGCGAGAGGCCGCGATCGCCTTCAAGGTTCGCACGCCCGAGCGGCAACTGAACACCACCGTCTGGCCGGGTTGCGGCGCGATCTCGCCAGGATCGAAGGTCGAGAGGGGGACGTTGAGCGCGCCCGGAATGTGCGCAACTGCGAATTCATGAGGCTCGCGCACATCGACCAGGAGAATCGAGCGCGAGGCAAGGCCCTCCTTCACTTCGTCGAGGGTGAAGTCGCGCTGATCGCTCATCAAAGCACCGAACACAGGATACGGGTAGGTTCGACCAGCGGGATCGGGAGCGGCTCGGCGCTTTCGCTGATGGGGCGCATTGTCACTCCTTTGCTCTCGAGCGCTCTGGCTGACACTAACATGCGCTCCTACGGGATGATAGAGACATTGTTTGATTCACATGGCCGTCGCCTGACATTGGACGGATGGAAATTATAGCCATAATCTGGCCAGAATGCGATTCGAGATATACTTCGCCCCTGAAGCCGTACAAGATTTGAAGAAGCTCGCGGCGCATCTCCGAACTGAGATTCGGGCGGCAATCGAAACGCACCTGAGGCACGAGCCGAAGAAGACAAGTCGGAGCTGTATCAAGCGGCTTCGCGGAGCGAGCAGGCCGCAGTTTAGGCTCCGGGTAGGCGAGATCAGGGTTTGCTACGATGTTTTAGACCGGGGCGTCGAGATATTGGCCATGGTCGCAAAATCGGAGCTGGAATCATGGCTGAGGCAATTCGGAAATCCCGAATGAGGCAGGTTCCGTTATCGGAAGCGAAGGATGATTTTTCGCGGCTGCTGCGCGAGGCCGGCAAACATGACATCGTCATTACGCGCCATGGCAAGCCGGCCGGCGTGCTGATCGGGTTCGAGACCGAGGATGATTGGTTCGAATATCGGCTCGAAACCGATCCGCGTTTTCTTCGCCGGATCGAAAAAGCGCGGGCGAGCTTGCGCGCCGGACGCGGCGTTCGCATCGAAGATTTGGATCGAGAGTGAAGGTGTAGTCCAGAGATTTTGTCGCCCGAGAGGTATTCTCGAATGGCCGACCAAATCAAAGGCGATTGGCATTGCCGAATGGTCGATCAGAAGCTCACGTTTCGGTAATAAAAACCTACGCTAACATGGAACCCCCTGTGGTCTTGTTCACTGCGCGGCGTAATCAGCGTCCACTCCTTAGGCGCACTCGCGTGCGTCGGGCTCCGATCAATCGAACAAGCTCGAGACGCTCTCTTCCTTCGCGGTGCGCGCGATCGCCTCGCCCATCAGCGGAGCGATCGGCAGCGTGCGGATATTCGGCGCGCTCTTTTGCTCGGGCGTCGGCGCGATAGTGTCGCTCACCACAAGCTCGCGCAACCGCGATTTCATGATGCGGTCGACGGCCCCCCCCGAGAGCACCCCATGCGTGATGTAGGCGAGCACGTCCTTCGCCCCTTGCGCGATCAGCGCATCGGCGGCGTTGCACAAGGTGCCACCCGAATCGACGATGTCGTCGACGAGGATGCAGGAGGTGCCTTCGACCGAGCCGATGATGTTCATCACCTCCGATTCGCCCGCCCGCTCGCGGCGCTTGTCGACGATCGCGAGCGGCGCGCCGATGCGCTTCGCGAGCGCGCGCGCCCGCACCACCCCGCCGACATCCGGCGAAACGACCGTGATGTTGTCGAGGTCCATTCGTTCCTTGATGTCGCGCACTATGACGGGCGCCGAGAACAGATTATCGAGCGGGATATCGAAGAAGCCTTGAATTTGCCCGGCATGAAGATCGACCGTGAGCACCCGGTCGGCACCCGCGCGCGTGATGAGATTGGCGACGAGCTTCGCCGAGATCGGTGTGCGGCCTGTGGAGCGGCGATCCTGCCGCGCATAGCCGAAATAGGGCATCACGGCCGTGATCCGTTTCGCTGAGGAGCGGCGCAAGGCATCGACGATGATGAGGAGCTCCATCAAATGGTCATTCGCCGGATATGAGGTCGACTGGATCACGAACACGTCCTGGCCGCGCACGTTCTCCTGGATCTCGACGAAGATTTCCATGTCGGCGAAGCGTCGCACCGAGCAGGCGGTGAGCGGCAGCTCGAGATATTCCCCGATCGCCTCGGCCAGCGCTCGGTTCGAATTGCCGGCAACGAGTTTCATCGGTTGCGCCATGCCGTGCCTCCGGAGGCGTGATTCCGCCTCGCCCGGGCCGGCTCTTATCAACCTTCTCGTCGGGGAACAATGCTGGCGCTTCGCCGCCTTTTGGCGCCGGCGAGGGCTCCGGTGGGGACTTCAGCTCTGCAGGCTGGGAGCCGGAACCCTGCGGCGGCGCAACCAGGAGCGGCGCGCGAATCGCGCATCCTTGGCGTGCGCACTTTGCACATTGTCGATGAATTGGCGCGCCGAGGCTTCCCAGCTGAAGGTGAGCGCATGGGCGCGTGCCCTCTCGCGCGGGATATCGAGCGCGGCAAGAGCCGCCTTTCGCAGATCGTCGTCGAGCACGCCGGCCCGGCTTTCGCCCAGCACGTCGAGGGGCCCGGCGACAGGATATGCCGCGACCGGAAGACCGGACGCCAAGGCTTCGAGGAGAACGATGCCGAAAGTGTCGGTAAGGCTCGGGAAGACGAAGACATCCGCGCTCGCATAGGCCGCTGCGAGCGCCTCTCCATGGAGCGCGCCGGCGAAATGGGCCTCCGGAAAGCGTGACTTGAGCGCGCGCCGCGCCGGGCCATCGCCGACGACGAGCTTCGAGCCGGGCAGGTCGAGCGAAAGGAAGGCTGCGAGATTTTTCTCGACCGCGAGGCGCCCGCACGACAGAAAAATTGGCCGCGGCAGATCGCTCGCGCTGGTGTCACGCGGCCGGAAGAGCTCCGCGTTGACGCCGCGTGACCAGCGCATCAGGCGCTTGAAACCGCGGTCGGCAAGCTCGCGCTCGAGGGTCGCGGTCGCCACCATCACGCCCGATCCCGAGTTGTGAAACTGACGCATCAAGGCATAGGTGAACCGCGCCGGCGCGATGAAGCGTGCGGCGAGATATTCCGGAAAGCGCGTATGGTAGCTTGTGGTGAAGGGACGCCCGGAGCGCAGGCACGCGAGCCGCGCGCAGATGCCGAGCGGTCCTTCAGTCGCGATGTGGATGTAGTCAGGCTCGACGGCTTCTATCCGCTCCGCGATCACGCCCGGGCGCGTCAGCGCGACGCGCACTTCGCCATAGGTCGGCAAGGGCACGGTGCGGAAGGTCTCTGGCGTGAGCATCGCGATTTCGATGCCAAGGCGCGGCGCTTCACGCAATAGGTTTTCAAGCGAGCGCACCACCCCGTTGACTTGCGGCGCCCAGGCGTCGGTGACGATGAGGATGCGCGTCAAGCCACCGCGTCCAGGAGCGGGGTAGCCGAAACGAGCGCGGATGCTGCCAGGCATTCGGGCGCCTTGGCGACGACGTCGAGCCAACGGATGATCTCGAAGCGTCCATCGAGATGCTCGACGAGCGCGGTGCAGCTTTCGACCCAGTCGCCGCTGTTGAGATAGGTGACGCCGTCATAATGCTCGATCGCCGCGTGATGGATATGGCCGCAGACGACGCCATCGACGCCCTCGCGCCGCGCTTCCGCGACCAGCACTTCCTCGAAGCGGCCCATATAGTTCACTGCCTGCTTCACCCTGTGCTTGGCCCAAG
>JAFAQA010000026.1 GCA_019246665.1 Hyphomicrobiales bacterium | reverse complement strand
GCTCCTGCCTTGCGTGATGCGCTTCAACGCGAGCGCCGTGCCCGAGAAGATGCGGGCGCTCGCTGAAACCATGGGTCTTCCGAAGGGCGAGGACGTCGCGACCGCGATCGAGAAGCTCAATCGCGAGATCGGCATGCCGGCTTCGCTGGGCGAGATGGGCGTGAAACGCGATCTCGTCGAGGATTTGGTCGCGGTGGCGCTGCAGGATTCGGCCGGCGCCACGAACCCGGTGCGCGCCACGGCGCAGGACTACCGGCGCCTCTATGAGGAGGCGATTCAAGGGAGTGAGTAGTGAGTAGTGAGTGGCGAGTAGGGAGTAGTTGCGCTCGCTCCGCTCGCGCCCTCACTCGGCTCATTCGCATTCACTCATGAGTCCGATCTCCTCCCGTAAACGGGAGAGATGAGCTGCGTCACTACTCACTACTCACTACTCACTACTCCCCATTTCAAATTGCAGCCGCGCAAGCCGCGCATAAAGCCCATTTCGCGCCACGAGCTCGGCATGCTTGCCCTCTTCGACGATGCGGCCTCGGTCGAGCACGAGGATGCGATCGGCACGAAGCACGGTCGCCAGGCGATGCGCGACGACGAGCGTCGTGCGCCCTTGCATCAAGGTGTCGAGCGCGTGCTGCACGAGCGCCTCGCTTTCGGCATCGAGCGCCGAGGTCGCCTCGTCGAGCAGCAGGATGGGCGCGTCCTTGAGGATGGCGCGCGCGATGGCGAGGCGCTGCCGCTGCCCGCCCGAAAGGGTGACGCCGCGCTCGCCGAGCACCTCATCATAGCTACGCGGCATTTCGCGAATGAAAGCATCCGCCGCGGCAAGCTTTGCGGCGCGGCGCAGTTGAGCTTCGCTTGCTTGCGGCGAGCCATAGCGGATGTTCTCGGCAACGGAGGCGCCGAACACGACAGGGTCCTGTGCCACGAGCGCGACGCGCCTTCGCGCCTCGATGGGATCGGCGCGGGCAAGATCGACCCCGTCGATGAGCACGCGCCCGTGCTGAGGATCGTAGAAGCGCAAGATCAGCTGGAGGATCGTCGACTTGCCGGCGCCGGACGGTCCGACGATGGCGACGCGCTCGCCTGGTGCCACGCTGAAGGAAAGGTCGACGAGCGCGGAGGTCTCGGTATTGCTCGCGTAAGCGAAGCTCACCTTATCGAAGGCGACACGCCCTTGCGGCGGAAACGGCAGGGCGAGCGGCGCTTGCGGCGCCTTGATCGCGGCGGGCGTGTGGAGAATGCCTGCAAGCCGCTCGGCGGCGCCGGCGGCCGCGGCGAGCTCCGCCCAGACCTCGGAAAGCTGGCCGAGCGCCGAGCCCGCGAGCACTGCGAAGAGCACGAATTGCGAGAGCGTCCCTGCCGATAAACGGCCCGCCATCACGTCTTGCGCGCCGATCCACAGAACGACGACGACGCTCGCCAGAACGAGAAAGATGGCGACCCCCGTGAGGACAGCGCGTGCCTTCGTCGAATCACGCGCGGCCGTGAAGGCCTCCTCGACGGCCGCGCCGAAACGCGCGATCGTCATGTGTTCGGCGCCATACGCTTGAAGCGTGCGCACCGCGCCGATCTGCTCGGCCGCATAAGCGGCCGTATCGGCGAGCCGGTCTTGGGCGGCGCGTGAACGCGCCCGCACGGCGCGACCCGAGAAGACGAGCGGCAGCACGATGAGCGGGATGGCGAGCGACACGAAGCCCGAAAGGCGCGGGCTCGTATAAACCATGAGCGCGGCTGCGCCGACAAAGAGCACGAGGTTGCGCAAGAGTACCGAGGCCGACGCGCCGAAGGCCGATTTGATCTGGGTCGTGTCGGCGGTGAGGCGCGAGATGATCTCGCCCGAGTGATTGGCATCGAAGAAAGCGGGCTCGAGGCCGGTGAGATGCCTGAACACGTCGGCGCGGAGATCGGCGACGATGCGCTCGCCGAGCGTGATCACGAGGTAATAGCGCGAGGCGCTCGCGAAGGCGAGCACGCCGGCAACGACGATCAGGGCGACGAAATATTCATTCACGAAGGCCGCGTTGTTCGCGTCAAAGCCGAGATCGATGACGCGACGCACGGCGAGCGGCAAGGCGAGCGTCGCCCCGGCCGCGACGACGAGCGCCACCACGGCCAGCACGATGCGGGCCTTGTAGCGGCTCGCATAGGGCAGGATCGCCTTGAGCGCACCCAAGGGCGGGCGTTTCGGTTTCACCGCCGCACCCTGCTCCTCGACGAGAGGCGCGCCCTCGCCCTGCGCGATCGTGCTCATTGGCTCCCTTTAATCCGCAAAGCGGCAAGGCGCCATGCGGCACGAATGCCGGGAGCATCAGGCCAGGTTCAAAATTCCGTCAGAGGCAGCGCGTCAGCGCTGTCTCAGGTCTCTACCAGACCCGTGGTCGCACCGCTCGCGCTCGAATCGGCGTGCCCTTGCGGAAGCGCGAGATAAGCTTGCGAGCGCATCTCGATGAGGCGCGAGGCGGTGCGCTTGAATTCGAGGCTCTCCGCCCCAGTCTGCGCGAGGTAGAGCATTTCGGGCTCGGCCTCCGCGGAGGCAACGAGCTTCACATGGCGCTCGTAAAGCGTGTCGATAAGCGCGATGAAGCGCTTGGCGTGGTTGCGGCGGTCGAAATCCATCACGGGCACGCCGTCGATGATGAAGGTGTGGAAACGCTGCGCGAGCGCGATGTAATCCGAGGCGCCGAGCGGCTCGACGCAGAGCTCGCTGAAGGTGAAGCGCGCGACGCCTTGCGCCTGAAGCGGCACCTTGACGGGATGGCCCTTCACCTCGAGGGTCGTGGGCAGCGGCTTCGCCCCGCCGACGAGACGCGCGAAGACACGGTCGAGCGCGGCCTTCGCGTCCGCATCGGCCGGCACGTACCAGACGCGCTCGCCTTCGAGCTTTTCGAGCCGGAAATCGGTGCGGGCATCGAGCCGCACCACCTCGACCTTCTCTTGCAGAAGCTTGAGAAAGGGAAGGAAGAGCGCCCGGTTGAGACCGCCCTCGTAGAGGCGGTCCGGCTCGACATTCGAGGTCGCGACCAACACCACGCCTTCGGCGAAGAGAGCGGTGAAGAGGCGCGAAAGGATCATCGCATCGGCGATGTCGGTAACGGCGAATTCGTCGAAGCAAAGAAGCCGCGCTTCTTCGGCAATTGACTTGGCGACCGGAGCGATCGGATCGCCATCCCTGATCTCGCCCACCTTGATCTTTTCGCGAAACCTCCGGATGCGCTCATGCACATCCGCCATGAAGAAATGAAAATGGGCGCGCCGCTTGTCGAGGAGACCCACGCTCTCGAAAAACAGGTCCATCAGCATCGTCTTGCCACGTCCGACCGGGCCCCAGATGTAGAGGCCGCGCGGCTTTCCCGCGTTATCCGAGCCGTTGCCGTTGCCAATCCCGAACAGGCGGGCGAAGCCGAACAGCGCGTTGCCATTGGGGTGCCTGTCAAGCTCGCGCGCCAAGGCATCGAGCTTCACCACCACATCGATTTGCGCGGCATCGCGCTCGATCGTTCCCGCCGCGACGAGGGCATCGTAGCGCTGCGTCATGGAAAAGGGGGCTGTGGATTCTAAGCTGAGGGCCATCGGAAGTATGAAAGTGAACGGAGGCCGAAAGAGAGCTCTCGGCTCTGTTGCTTTTTTTCGATTTTACGGGCGGAAACTCGGACCATTGATCAAAGCCGGGAAACGCAAGCGCGTTTCTCGGCGGACATTGACTATCGTGCCGACGCCCAACTGCCAAGCTTGGGCCGACGACATCGAAATGTCATCCAGGCGACGTATTCCACCCGCGAACTTGCCGGGTTAGAATGTGCCCGAAGGAAGCGGCCGAGCGGATGCGGTTGGATGAGCGGATCATCACCTCCGCTCATGCCTGCGCATGCGGGTGCCGACAATCATGTGCAGCTCCTTTATGAGGCTGATTCCCGCTTTTTGCGAGATCAGCGGATTGAGAAGCCACTGAGAAAGGCAATACGGCGAGGGTGGGAACGGTTTTTGTCGCGCATCGCAGTCGAGCATCTCGTCAAGGAATTCGGCGACCAAGCGGCCGTCAACGACGTGTCCTTTTCGGTCGAGCGCGGCGCCCTTTGCGTGCTGCTCGGCCCCTCAGGATGCGGCAAGTCGACGACCTTGCGGTTGGTCGCCGGGCTCGAGGAGCCGACCTCCGGCCGCATCGAGATCGAAGGGCGCGATGTGACGCGGCTTCCCTCGAAAGATCGCCGGATCGCCATGGTGTTCCAATCCTATGCGCTCTTCCCGCACCTCTCGGTGGCACAGAACATAGTCTTCGGCCTCGAGGTGCGCCGCGTGCCCCGCGCCGAACGCGAGACGCGCATGCGCAAGGTCGCGACGCTTACCGGGCTTTCGCCTTACCTTTCGCGAAAGCCCGGCGAGCTCTCGGGCGGCCAGCGCCAACGCGTGGCGCTCGCCCGCGCCATCATCAGCGAGCAGCCCGTCTGCCTGATGGACGAGCCGCTCTCCAACCTCGACGCCAAGCTTCGCCACGAAATGCGGGTCGAGATCCGGGCGCTGCAGCAGCGTCTCGGCATGACCATGATCTATGTCACCCATGACCAGATCGAGGCCATGACCATGGCGGACCGTGTCATCCTTATGAATGAGGGGGTGATCGAGCAGGCAGGCTCGCCCGCCGAGCTCTACGAGTGTCCTGCCACCATGTTCGCGGCGCGCTTCATCGGGGCGCCCCCGATGAATTTGATCGAGACGGGGGGAGCGGGCGGCCCGGACGGCGTCGTCACGGGGGTGCGGGCGGAGGATATGCGGCTCGTGCCGGCTTCGGGCAACGGCACCGACGCGCAAGTCGCAAGCGTCGAATATCTCGGTGCCGACACGATCGTGGGCCTTACTGGACAGGCGGGCGAAGCGATCGCGGTTCGGGTCGCGGGCCGCGCCGAGGCGCGCATCGGCGAGCGCGCCGGCTTCATTTGGGACAGGAGACGCGAGCACCGCTTCGACCGCGCCTCGGGACGGCGAATCGGCGCGGCTTCAGCGTGACTTCAGATGCGAAATTGCTTAACCGGCAAGTAATTTTGATCCGACGCTTTCCCTGGAGACGAGGAGCCAACGAATGAAAATTATGAGCCGGCGCATAAAATTCGCCCTGGCATTCTTCGCGATGACCTTGGCGGGTGACCTCCTGGGGCCACTTCCGGCGCGGGCGCAAACGCAGATCAGCTTCTATTACCCGGTCGCGGTCGGCGGGGCGGTGACCAAGATCGTGGACGCCATGGTGGCGGATTTCGAGAAGGCCAATCCCGACGTGAAGGTGAAGGCGATCTATTCGGGCGGGTATCAGGACACGATCACCAAGATCCTCACCGCGCTCAAGGGAGGCGATGCGCCTCAGGTCGCGGTCGCGCTCTCGACCGACATGTTCACGCTGATCGATGAGGACGCCATCGTTCCCTACGACGATCTCGTGAAGGGAGAGGCCGGCAAGAGCTGGTTCTCGAGCTTCTACCCCGCCTTCATGCAAAACAGCCAGACGGGCGGAAAAACCTGGGGTATTCCGTTCCAGCGCTCGACCGTGGTGCTTTACTGGAACAAGGCCGCGTTCAAGGAGGCGGGGCTCGATCCGGAGAAGGCGCCTGCAACCTGGGATGAGATGCGCGATTTCGCGACGAAGCTGACGAAGCGCGACGCTTCGGGAAATGTCTCGCAATGGGGGGTCGAGATCCCTTCCGGCGGCTCCTTTCCCTACTGGCTGTTCCAGGGCCTCGCGACAGAAAACGGCGCGATCTTGATGAACCCGGAAGGCACCAAGGTCGCTTTCGACGAGCCGGCCGTGGTCGAGGCCCTGCAATATTGGGTCGACCTCACCTTGAAGGACAAGGTCGCCCCTTCGGGCCTCGTCGAATGGGGAACGACGCCGAAGGACTTCTTCGAAGGCAAGACGGCGATCATGTGGACGACGACCGGCAACCTCACCAATGTGCGCGACAACGCCAAATTCCCGTTTGGTGTCGCGATGCTGCCGGCAAAGCTCAGGCGCGGCACGCCGACGGGCGGCGGCAATTTCTACCTCTTCAAGAAATCGACGTCCGAGCAGAACGCGGCGGCCGTGAAGTTCGTGCAATTCATGACGAGCCCGGAACAGGCGGCGCGCTGGTCGATCGCCACCGGCTATATCGGCGTCTCGCCCGCGGCCTTCGAGACCAGGGCGCTTTCGGACTATGTCGCGAGCTTCCCGCCGGCGGCCGTGGCGCGCGATCAGCTGCAATATGCGGTCGCCGAGTTCTCGACCCATGACAACCAACGCGTCACCAAGGTCTTCGGCGACAATCTCCAGGCCGCCCTCACCGGGACGAAATCGGCCGCGCAAGCCCTCAAGGATGCGCAGGCCGAGGCCGACAGGCTCTTGCGATCCTACCAATAACGAGAAACTCGAGGAGGCTCAGTCATGACCAAGATCACGCGACGCTCAGCGGTCGCTTCCGGTCTCGCGCTCGCGGCCACCAAGGCCTTGCCGGCGCGGGCCGCCGATATGGAGATCCGCTTCTACTACCCGATCGCGGTATCCGGCCCGATCACCAAGCTCATCGACGGCTATGGCGCGGATTTCGAGAAGGAGAACCCGGGCGTCAGGATCAAGCCGATCTATGCGGGCGATTATGTGCAGACGATCGGCAAGGCGCTGATCGCAGTGAAGGGAGGCGACATTCCCGAATGCGCCATCCTGCTCGCCGCCGACATCATCACGCTCACCGACGAGGATGCGGTGATCGCGCTCGACGACCTCGTGAAGACGCCGCAAGACAAGGCCTGGTTCGAAGGCTTCTACCCGGGTTTCATGGAAAACGCCCGCCTCAAGGGAAAGACCTACGCGGTTCCGTTCCAGCGCTCGACCCCGGTGCTCTACTGGAACAAGGCGGCCTTCCAGGAAGCGGGACTCGATCC
>JAFAQA010000025.1 GCA_019246665.1 Hyphomicrobiales bacterium | reverse complement strand
GGACCTCACGCTCGCTTCCCTCGTCGAGCGCGAGGGCCGCGCTCTCGTGATTGCCGTCAACAAATGGGACCTCGTCACCGATCGGCCTGGTTTGCTGAACGAGCTGCGCGCGGAGGCGAGCCGTTTGCTGGCGCAGCTCGCTGGCGTCGCGGTGGTGCCGGTCTCTGGCCTCGCCGGACGCGGCATCGACGCGATGATGCAAGCGGTTCTCGACGCTTACGCGGTGTGGAACCGGCGGGTGCCGACCGCCAAGCTCAACCGCTGGCTCTCGGGCGTCACGGCGCGCCACCCCCCGCCCGCGATCTCCGGGCGGCGGATCAAGCTTCGCTACGCCACACAAGCGAAGGCCCGACCGCCGCATTTCGCGATCTTCGGCAATCAGCTCGACGAGTTGCCCGCCGCCTATACGCGCTATCTCACGCATAGCCTGCGCGAAACGTTCGAGCTTCCAGGAACGCCGATCCGGCTCTCATTGCGGCAGGGCCGGAACCCTTATGAGAAGTGAGAGGGGTGAAAAGTGAGGGGTGAAAAGTGAGTGGCGAATAGCGAATAGCGAGAAGTAAAGTAATCCAACGCTTCACCCTTCACCCCTCACCTACTGCGCGCGATTCACGAAGCGCAAGGCTCGAAGCGCAGCATCACCTCATCGCCGACGCGGAGCCCCGCTGGCGGCCGGTCGAGTGTCAAGAAAACATCCGCACGGCCAGGTGGTGTCTCGCCTTGCCGAGGGGCCGCCGGGGCTGCGGCAGCAAGAGGCGGAACGATGCGCGCAACGCTCGCCCCAAGCTCGCCTCCGGCGCCGCCCTCTCGAGTGATCGAGGCGTGTTGGCGCACGCACACATCACCTGAATGTGCCGCCTCGACCTCGGCCCGGATGCCGAGGCTCTTGTCGTTTGCGACCCGCAACAGCACGCTCGGCACGGCCGAGGTGACGAACTGCCCGCGCGTTGCCAAGCGCTCCACCACCACGCCATCGATCGGCGACTTCACGGTGCATTGGGCGAGCCGGGCGCGGGCCGCATCGAGCGCCGCGGCGGAAGCATCCCGTCGCGCACCAGCCTCGGCGATGTCTTCGTCCCTTGAACCTTGTCGCAAGAGATCGAGGCGGGCGCGCGCATCCTCGAGCTGCGCGCTCGTGATGCGGGCGTCGCGCTCGACCTGCAACATGACGGCTTGCGTCACGCTGATGCCGAGCTGGAGCGCCTGAGCCCGCCGCAATGCCTCGGCCGCCTCCTCGGCCCGCGCCCTGGCGACGCCGACATTGGCCTCGCCGACCGCGATCTCGGCGGGGCGCGAGCCGTTGCGCACCCGATCATCCACGTCTTGCGCGGCGCGCGCCTGCCCTACGAGCGACTTCACATCGGCTTCTAGCGGAGCGCAATCGATCTTCAGGAGCTCGTCGCCGGCATGGACGCGCTCGCCTGGCCCCGCAACGATGCGCTCGATCACGCCGGTCGCCGCCGTGCCGATCGACAGAATGCCCTCGGCGGGCTCGACGACGCCGCGCACCGTGAACGCGGCATGAGGTTGCGGCGAGGTCTGGGCAAGGCTTTGCGGTGAATGCAAAAGCGCAAGGCAGAGGATCGCATGAAAAAGGGCTAGCAGGCGCGGTGCTGACGCAAATCGAGCCATCGCTGCACGTCTCCGAACAGCGTCGCCCCGCTTATAGATAGCGCTCCATTCGCAACCGGAATAGGTGATACTTGCGGCCGCTTCGAGACCGATGCAGGGCTTGCGGTAGGACCGTCACGAAAGAGGCAAATGCCCCCGTACCGATTGCACTATTTTCCTGAGTCCGGAAACAGCTACAAGCTCGCGCTCATGCTCACCTTATGCGGGCAGGAATTCGAGCTTGTCTGGACCGACTTCGGAGGGGGTGTGACGCGCACCGCAAAATGGCGCGAGGCCGTCAATGAGATGGGTGAAATTCCCGTTCTCGAGGATGGCGGTCACCGCCTCACCCAGACAGCACCGATCCTGCTACGCTTGGCAGAACGCTTCGGCAAATTTGGAGGCACCGATGAGGCCGAGCGTTTCGAGGTCCTGCGCTGGCTCTTCTGGGACAATCACAAGCTTACCGGCTACATGGCAACCTATCGGTTCCAGCGGGCATTCACGCCATCGCCCGACCCGCAAGTCCTCGCCTTCCTCCGCAAGCGGCTCGACGATTTTCTGGGAATCCTCGAAGCGCATTTGCGCGATCGCGAGTTCATGGTCGGGAACCAGGCCACGATCGCCGATCTTTCGATGATCGGCTATCTGCTCTTTCCGAAAGAGGAAAGCGGCTATGATTTCGCTCGGACGCATCCGGCGGTATCCAAATGGCTCGCTCGAGTCGCCGCACTTCCTGGATGGCGCGCACCTTACGATCTGCTTCCGGGAAAGCGTCTGCGCAGGTTCATATAAAGGGCAATCCGAGGTCGATTCGGGCCGCCATACGCCCCGAGGCCTCGCCCCGGGGAACGCGCCATAGGTCAGACTTCGTCAGGCCGACCGAATATCGGTTTGCGCGAAGTCATTCCCCTTGAACGGTCGCGGAACGCGACAGCTCTTGGCGCATGCATATGACATGCAATCGGCGAGATTGAGCTGCGCCGGATGCCCACGTCCCTTACCGAACGCGGCATAGGCAGCAACAGCCTTCTTCGAGATGTTGTCATCAATTGCGATGACTTCGATACCAGCTTGCCCAAGAAGAGCCTCGACTCGGGTCTCGATCAACATAGGATCGAGGTCGAGAAGGGTGGATAGCCGCATGCAAGCCTCCAAGATGACGAGGCCTGAAGTATATCGCACTGCTGATTTGGAGATGCGATCGGCCATGTGATCCGCGTCGGGTTCTCCAGCAAGGAGAGCGATGATCGCCGACGTGTCGATAAACATCAGGAATGGCCCCACATCGCGTCGATTTCCGCCTTGCTCATTTTTCGGCGATTGGGGCCGGCATGTCGTGCCAAATCGTCGGCGATCCGCGCAATGCGGCGCGCCAATGGCTCTTCCTCATTCGCACGGCGAAGCTCTGCCTCGAGCGCCATGATGACTGCATCGGTCATCGTCACTTTACGCTTGGCAGCGAGTTTCCGGGCTAAGTTTCGGGCTCGCTCGTCTCGAATTTGCAGCGGCATGATTTCTGCCTCACCAGATTGTATGGGCATTTCTATCCATATGTATTGGCAAAATCCATCCCCGACCATCCCGTACGGGCAGCGCTAGAACGCGTTGGGTTTAGATGAGAGCAGTAGCGTCAGGTTATCTTTGGTTTTTCCGCATGATCATACCGCAAAAGTGGGGCCACTTTTGCGGACCATGCGCCAGGCGTCGAGGCGCTCGCGCTGGCGCGCCACCCGCTGAACGAGTGCCTATTCCCAATAGACAATCGACATGTCGTTCGCGAAGACGGGCGAATCCTTCCATAGTCCCTTGAGCTTCGCATTCGCGACGGTGATCTGCGCCAGCTGGAAGAGGAACACGTTCACGGCATCCGTCGCGAGCTGCATCTGCGCCTCGCCGAGATATTTCTTGCGCGCCTCCGGATCGACGGTGGTGTTCACCTTCTGCATGATGTCGCGAAAGGCCTGGCTGTCGTATTGGAAGTAATAGTTGGGATCGGCATAGATCATCAGGTCCATCGGCTCGACATGGCTGATGATGGTGAGATCGAAATTCTTGTCCTTGTAGACGCCCGAGAGCCACTGCGCCCATTCCACATTCTCGATCTTTACCTCGATCCCCACCTTGGCGAGCTCGGCCGCGATGATCTCACCACCGTTGCGCGCATAGGCCGGAGGCGGCAAGATCAAGGTGAGCTTGAGTGGCGTCGCGACGCCTGCCTCCTTGAGCAGGGCTTTGGCCTTCTCCGGATCGTAGGGATAGGTGCCGGTGAGATCGATATAGCCGGGGTCTATCGGCACGTAATGCGAGCCGATCGGCGTGCCGTAGCCATTCATGGCCCCGTCGATGATCGCCTTGCGGTCGATCGCATAGGCGAGCGCGCGCCTCACCCGCACATCATCGAGCGGCTTGCGCTTGTTGTTGATCGACATGATCGTCTTGCCCTCGGTGCCCCCGACCGTCACCTGGAAGCGCGGATCATTCTTGAACTGATCGACGCTTTGCACCGAGCCGAAGCGCGGGATGGCATCGACGTCGCCTGCGAGCAGAGCGGCGACTTGAGCTGCGGGATCGTTGATGATTCGAAACGTCACCTTCTCGAGCTTGATCTTGCCGGCATCGCGATAACCGTCCCATTTGCTCAAGGTGACGGAAGAGCCTTTCACCCAATTATCGAACTTGAATGGACCGGTACCGACAGGCTTCGTCGCGTTCGTCGGCTCGCTTTTCGGATCGACGATCACGGCGGGCGAAAGGCCGAGCTGAAAGAGCGCGTCGGGTGTCGCATCCTTGAAAGTAACCACCGCCGTTTGCGCATCGGGCGCCTCGATCTTCGCGACGCTCTGAAAAAAGCTCTTGAGCTTGTTGGTCGAGTCCGGGGCGCCAGCACGTTCGAAGGAGAATTTGACATCGGCGGAGGAGAAGGGCTCTCCATCCTGGAATTTCACGCCGGAGAGGAGCTTGAAGGTGTAGGTCTTCACATCCGGCGAGATGGTCCAGCTCGAGGCAAGCAGCGGCGTCACGGAGCCGTCGCCGTTCACCTTGGTCAGACCCTCATAGATGTTGTAATCCGTGATCTCGCTGATTGCCGCCGCGGCACCGGTGGTGGCATCGAGGCCCGGGGGCTCAAGCGCCATGCCGATGACCACGCTATCCTTCTTGCCGGCGGCCGATGCGAGAAAAGGCCAAAGGGCGGCGAGCGCGAATGCCGTCGCGGCGAGTGAAACCTTGCGGATCATCATGAGCCTCCCCCGGTCCGAGCCGGATGAGATCGGTTTACAGAAATGACGCCTCTCGAGCTGATACAGGAGACGCGAGGCTTTTCGCCGAGAGCGAGTGTGCCCGGGAGGCGAAGGGCGTCAAGTGGGTTCTGGAGCGCAGGAAAAATTTGAGTTTCGCTCTTGCGCAAGCAGACAAATTTGCACACAAGAATGTGAGCCAGCTCCCGGCTTCGTGAGTGTCGCGCAAAATTGATGCCGTCTAAATCGAACCAACCGGATTTTTCAGATGGGATCACCTCGATGCGAAACGCATGGCTTGCTTCTCTCTTGATAACTGGCGTCTTGTTCTCGCCCCTTGGCAACGCGAAAGCCGAGCCGGCACGCAAGGTCGTCGAGCTCTTCACCAGCCAGGGCTGCAACTCTTGTCCGCCTGCCGACCGCCTCGCGGCCGAAATCGCCCGCCAGCCCGGCAACCTCGTGATCTCGTTGCCTGTCGATTACTGGGATTATCTCGGCTGGAAGGACAGCTTCGCCCAGCCCGCCTTCACGGCTCGGCAAAAGGCCTATGCCAGGGCACGCGGTGATATGCAGGTGTATACACCGCAAGCCGTAGTCGACGGGGTGGCGCACGCAATCGGTTCCGACAGCGAAGCCATCGAGACTGCGGTGAGCGGTTCACTGCAGGTGCCGGTCACCGGGACGGTCTCCGGCGATCAGCTTCGTGTGGATGTCGCGGCCTCGTCCGGCAAGGCGAAGGAGGCACAAGTCTGGCTCGTTCCTATTCTCTCGACTGCGAGCGTCGACATCGGCCGCGGCGAGAATGCCGGTGCCACCGTCACCTACACGAACGTCGCACGCGATCTGCGCAAGATCGGCGATTGGAAGGGCGAGGCCCGCAAGTTCGATGTCTCGACGGCTGATATTCGCAAGCTCAACGCGGACGGCGCCGCGATCCTCTTGCAGGCGAACGCGGGCGCTTTGCCAGGCGAGATTTTGGGCGCGACGATCGTCAAGCTGAAATAGGTCACGCCGGCGAAATTGGATGCTCAGCGGCACCTTCTGCAGCTGGTCGGCATCACGGCTCAGGCGGGAAAGGAAGCTAGCGTTTCCGTCCTGACCGGGCTTGGCCCGTCATCCACGCTTTTTGCTTCCGCATGGGCGTTCCGCGAAGAGGCGTGAGTACGCGCACCAAGTGCGCGCATGACGAGTGGGAAGTCTTATCCGTCATGATTAGAAGAAGGCAGATCATTTGATCGATCGCACGTAGCGATCTAGTAAAAGAGAGCACCAATCGGCGCCGTGTCAGCGGCCCCGACTAAACACGCTATTTTTGCCGCTCCGCGATATCCGCGACAAAAATCCGCAAGAAGATCGCGCGTCGGGCGGTCTCACGGTTGTTGCAATTCGCACTCATTGGATAGGCCATCGTGCCCTGGAAATAATCGTACCAAAAGTTACAGGTTAGATCGCGGGTATGAATCCATGATCGCTGCATCTCGCGCAGCTTGGCCTGCTGGTCGGGCTCAAGCGCGTTCATTATGAGCTTGTAGGAATCGTTGATGATCTTGTCCCAGACTAGCTGCTCGCGATTCAGGCAATCTATCGCGCGCCGATCCCTATCATCGCTGCCTATGCAAGGCTTCGCGACGGTCATGAGGCAGGCCAGCCCCTCGGCTTCCGATGATCCCTCCTTGCCCTGCTTGCGCAAGCAGTCGTCAATCGTGGCGACATCCTTTGCCGCCGGAGCGTCCCCCGCTCTTGCCGGAAGCGGGCCAACAGCGATGAGAGCGAGAGCAAGCACGAACAGATGACGGAATTGCATATGCCTTGAACCCACCGACAAACACAAATTAGATTTCCTCCGATAGGCCGTTTCTGCCCGACCACCGCTCCGAAGCCCGGCCAGGGTGCACGTGCGGCGCGGCCCTCGGATCACTTCGAGCGTAAGCCGACACCCCACTGCCGATGGCTGGTCAGCGGCTGATCAGTCTCAAATAAACAGGACATGGCATCGCCCCTACGGTGAGATTTAGAATATGGCATCAGCAAAAATGGCTCAAGCTCGAAATCTGGGGCAGCCCAAGGGAGCTCATGAAGCTTGTCCCATCACCATTGCATCAGCCCCTCGGCGCCGCCATAGCTCGCGCGCCTCATAAGGGCTAATCTTCCGCCGATTTTCCCGAAGCGGAGCCTTTCATGTTCACCACCCGCCCCGAGATCAGAGGCACATTCGGCGTCGTCGCCTCGACGCATTGGATCGCGTCTTCGGTCGGCATGTCGATGCTGGAGAAGGGCGGCAACGCCTTCGACGCTTGCGTCGCGACCGGGCTGATGCTGCAGATCCTGGAGCCGCAGCTTTGCGGCCCTGGCGGCGACCTGCCGGCGATCTTCCACTCGGCGCGCACGCGCAAAACGCAGGTTTTGTGCGCGCAAGGGGTGGCGCCGAGAGGCGCGACGATCGCGCATTATCGCGGCAAGCTCGGGCTCGATCTCGTGCCGGGCTCTGGCTTCCTCGCCACGGTGGTGCCCGGCGTCTTCGCGGGCTACATGGCGCTCCTTGCCGATCATGGCTCGCTCGATATCGAGGAGGTGCTTTCGCCAGCGATTCACTATGCGCGCCATGGACATCCGGTGCTGGCTCGCGTCTGCCAGACCATCACCGATATCGGGCCCTTCTTCGCGCAATATTGGCCAAGCTCCGCCGCCACCTGGATGCCGGACGGAAAAGCGCCGACACCCGACAGCCTCTTCAAGAACCCGGTGCTCGCCGACACCTATGAGCGCATTCTGAAGGAAGCCAAAGCCGCCAAGGGCGGTCGCGAGGCGAGAATTCGCGCCGCGCGACGCGCCTTCATGGAGGGTTTCGTGGCCGAGGCGATCGAGCGCTTCGCCACCGGCTCCGAGCTCATGGATTCGTCGGGCCGCCCGAACAGAGGCGTGATCACGGCGCAAGACCTCGCGACCTTCGAACCGAGCTACGAGGAGCCGCTCACCTACGATTACGAGAATTGGACCTTGTGCAAGACGGGACCCTGGGGGCAAGGTCCGGTGCTCGCTCAGACGCTCTCGATCCTCAAGGGCTTCGAGATCGCCAAGATGGATCCGGCCGGGCCGGACTTCGTGCACACCGTCGCCGAGGCGATGAAGCTCGCCTTCGCGGATCGCGAAGTCTATTACGGCGACCCCAATTTCTCGCTCGTGCCGATGGAGGAGCTGCTCAGCGAAGCTTATGCGAGCGGGCGGCGTCGGCAAGTGACGGATCGCGCCTCTCGCGAGCTTCGCCCCGGTATCCTCAAGGGCTTCGAGGAGCAGGTGCGCAAGACTTTCGCGGCGCTCGCCAAGGGTGGCGGCAAGGCGGCGAGCGTGCTCACCCGCGAGCCGACGATGGCGCATCTCTTGCCGGGCTCGCAGCGCGGCAACGCGCCCGTGACCCCGCTTGCGGCGCGAAGCGCCAGGCGCGGCGACACCGTGCATATCGATGTCATCGACCGGCACGGCAACATGATTTCGGCGACGCCTTCGGGGGGTTGGCTGCAATCCTCGCCGACCGTGCCGGATCTGGGCTTTTGCCTCAACACGCGCGGCCAGATGTTCTGGCTCGACGAGGGCCTGCCCGCGAGCCTCGAACCCGGCAAGCGCCCGCGAACCACGCTCTCGCCCTCGCTCGCGCTCGAGGATGGCGAGCCGAGCCTGGTGTTCGGCACGCCCGGCGGCGATCAGCAGGATCAATGGCAGGCGACGCTCTTCCTTCGCCATGTGCATCACGGGCTCAATCTGCAAGAAGCGATCGATCTGCCCATGTTCCACACGGCCCATTTCCCCGGTTCCTTCTACCCACGCGATAGCCGGCCCGGGCATCTTCTCGTCGAGGAGACGATCGGCAAGGAAGCCATCCAGGAGCTCGAGAAGCGCGGCCACGACGTCGAGGTCGCGCCCGCATGGTCGGCCGGACGCCTCACCGCGGCGAAGCGCGGCAAGGACGGTGTGCTGCGCGCCGCCGCGACGCCGCGCCTCATGCAGGCCTACGCCGTCGGGCGCTGACGCGGGATGGCGCTCGTCCAATACCTCAACAGGGCTTGGCTCGAGCCAGGCGCGGTGAAGCGGCTTTCGCGCGAGCTCGAGACGCTCGGCGTCAGACGGCCCCTGCTCTGCACCGATCCCGGCATCGTCGCATCGGGGCTCCTCGATAAAATTCGCGCCCACTGGCCGGCCGAGGCGCCTTTCGCCGTTTTCGACGCGACGCCCGCCAATCCGACGGCTGAGGCGGTGCGCGCCGCGCGCGATCTCTACCGGGAGCAGAATTGCGACGGGCTCATCGGGCTCGGCGGCGGCTCTCCGATCGACCTAGCGAAGGGCGTGGGACTCATGCTCGCGCAAAAGGAGCCGCTCGAGGAACTCGAGGTCAACCGCAAAGGCACCGCGAAGATCGGGCCTTTGCCGCCGCTTGTCGCGATCCCGACGACGGCGGGCACGGGAAGCGAGGTCTCGATCGGCGCCATCATCATCACGGATGACGGGCGCAAGGCGACCTTCGCGAGCCGGCATCTCGTGCCTCAAGTCGCGCTTTGCGATCCTGAGCTCACTCTCGGCTTGCCGGCGCGCCTCACCGCCGCGACCGGCATGGACGCCGTCGCGCATTGCATCGAGACTTATCTCTCGCCGGTCGACAATCCGGTTGCCGACGCCATCGCGCTCGACGGGCTGCGCCGCGCCATCAGGGACGGAGCGCTCAAGCGCGCGGTGACACAAGGGAGTGATCTCGAGGCGCGCACGCAAATGATGACGGCGGCGCTCGAAGGCGCGCTCGCATTCGCGAAGGGCCTCGGCGCCGTGCATGCGATGAGCCATTCGGCCGGAAGGCTCAAGGGGCGCAACCTGCACCACGGCACGCTCAACGCCGTGCTCCTGCCTTGCGTGATGCGCTTCAACGCGAGCGCCGTGCCCGAGAAGATGCGGGCGCTCGCTGAAGCCATGGGTCTTCCGAAGGGCGAGGACGTCGCGACCGCGATCGAGAAGCTCAATCGCGAGATCGGCATGCCGGCTTCGCTAGGCGAGATGGGCGTGAAACGCGATCTCGTCGAGGATTTGGTCGCGGTGGCGCTGAAAGATTCGGCCGGCGCCACGAATCCGGTGCGCGCCACGGCGCAGGACTACCGGCGCCTCTATGAGGAGGCGATTCAAGGGAGTGAGTAGTGA
>JAFAQA010000009.1 GCA_019246665.1 Hyphomicrobiales bacterium | reverse complement strand
GCCGCCTTTTTCGAAGCAATCGCAGCCCTGGCCGGGGCTCGCCGCGAAAATGAAACCAAGGCCGGATCACGGCGAAAAGAGCTACAAAGGTTCAGGACGGTTGCAGGGGCGCAAAGCCCTAGTGACGGGCGGCGATTCCGGCATGGGCCGTGCTGCTGCCATCGCCTTTGCCCGCGAGGGCGCTGACGTGGCGATCAATTATTTGCCCGATGAAGATGAGGACGCACGCGAGGTCATCGAGCTCATCAAGGCGGAAGGACGAGTAGCTCTCGCAATTCCCGGTGATCTTCGTGAGGAATCCTTTTGCGAGCGGATGGTGGAAGAGGCGGTTCGCGGCCTCGGCGGCTTGGACATTTTGGTCAACAATGCAGGGCGCCAGCAAGCGGCCGCTTCGATCCTCGACATTTCATCAGAGGAATTCGACGCCACCATGAAGACGAATGTTTACGCGCCGTTCTGGACAATCAAAGCGGCGCTTCCCCATCTCAAGCCGGGATCTACGATCATCGGGACCACTTCCGAGCAGGCCTACGATCCGTCGCCCGATCTTTACGACTACGCACAAACCAAGGCCGCGATCATGAACTATACGAAGAGCCTCGCAAAGCAGCTCGGGCCGAAGGGCATCAGGGTGAATGCGGTGGCGCCAGGCCCGGTCTGGACACCTCTCCAGGTAAGTGGAGGCGCGACGCAGGGTAAGCTGGAGCATTTCGGGGGACAGACACCGCTAGGTCGTCCAGGCCAACCGGCCGAGCTCGGCTCAATTTATGTTCAGCTTGCGACGGGAGATGCGAGCTTTGCGACCGGGCAAATCTATGGGGCCGCGGGAGGGAGCGGTCAGCCTTGAGTGCACCTTTCTTTTGCGGAGCGTATCGGGAGCGTCAAAAGAAATGCGCTCCCGATAGGGCTATGGGACTTATTCGTAGATACCCCTATAGCCACGATAATAGGGCGGGGGGCCGCAATAAAGGGGCCCGTTCGGATAGCGCCCCGTGACAAATTCCGATCCCGGACATTGCCCACCAAGGTTGCACGGGCCGCCGGCAAGGCATTGGCCTTCGCGCTGGACGAGATAGATACCATCGTGGTCGACGCGCA
Source organism: Hyphomicrobiales bacterium (assembly GCA_019246665.1). Classification (GTDB taxonomy): domain Bacteria; phylum Pseudomonadota; class Alphaproteobacteria; order Rhizobiales; family Beijerinckiaceae; genus GAS188. The sequence goes on along the minus strand of JAFAQA010000009.1, from coordinate 17,367 downwards.
AGCTTTCGCCTGCATTGCTGTTGCCTTGCCGCCTCGCCGAAGCGGGGCTCGCAAGCAACGCCAGAGTCACCGCCGCCGCAACGGCGAGTGTCGCGCGGGAAACCGTGTTGGCGGTGAGTTGAGCTGCTCCCATGGGAATCTCCACAATCAAGGTATTGAGTTTTCGAGAAGCCAATCCTTTGATGGAGCGGCAGTTCCGAGCCGAAGAGAATAAAGGCGCGAGGGAAACCGGCGGGAGGGGCACATGATTTTCATCATCGCCGCTTTCAGTTAACTTCGTTGGTGCTTCGCAATAATGTGAGCAGGTTTTGCAGAAATGGCGGATGTGGACAAAAGCTCGAAATCGGCACCCTTGACGCTCGCGATTGATATAGGGGGCAGCCACCTGAAGGCTTCCGTCCTCGATCCGGCTGGCGTCATGCGCGGCGAGGCCGTTCGGGTTGAAACGCCTGATCCCGCGAGCCCGCAAGCAACCATCGCCGCCCTCCTGAAACTCGTCCAGCCGCTCGGGAATTTTGACCGTGCATCCATCGGCTTTCCCGGCGTCGTGCGAGCGGGGTCCATTTTCACCGCGCCGACCTTGCGGGATAAGCATTGGGACGGCTTCGATCTCGCTGGCGCGTTAGGGCGCGTTTGGAAACGTCCGATCCGCATCCTCAACGACGCCAGTGTGCAAGGGCTAGGCGCGATCAAGGGCGAGGGACTCGAATGCGCAATTACCTTGGGCACGGGTCTCGGCTTCGCGCTCTTCGATCACGGCCGGCTAGCCCCCCATCTCGAGCTCAGCCAACATCCTGTTCGCAAGAACAAGACCTACAACGAATATGTCGGCCATGCGGCGCTTGAATCAGTCGGCAAGTCCCATTGGAACAAGCGGGTGAGCAGGGTCATCGACATCCTTGAGACCGTGATCAACTATGACGTTCTTTATGTCGGTGGCGGCAATGCGCGCCTGATCAACTTCAAACTGCCGGACAACGTGAGGATAGTGCCGAATGCGGCGGGAATCACAGGCGGCATTCGGCTCTGGGATGAACGATGGGGGAATGCATTCGTCGGAAGCGCTCCTCCTTTCGATGCACCTGGTCGTCAGGAAGCCGAGTGAGGACGACCCTTCGAAGGAGTTGTTCGGGAATCGCGGCCCCGCACTGTCACACCTGACCATGATCAGGAGCAGGAGATGAACTGGGTTCGAGCGGCTTTCGTCTTCGCCTTCCTGCCTTGTGCCGCTTCGGCCTTCGCACAAATTCCGGGAAACACCGTCAAGGTAGGTGTCCTCACCGATTTGAGCGGACCCTTCTCGGACCAGGTGGGAATGGGATCCGTCGTCGCCGCGGAGCTCGCGGCCGACGATTTCGCCAAGGAGAGTCAAGGGCTGACGGTTCAGATCCTTTCCGCCGATCATCAAAACAAGCCCGATGTCGGGCTCGGCATCGCCCGCCACTGGGTGGATGAGGATGGCGTGGCAGCGATCGTCGATTTGCCCAATTCAGGGATTGCGCTTGCCGTCGCCAATCTCATGCGAGACAAGCACCGAACTGCACTCGCCTCGAGCTCCCTCACTTCCGATCTCACGGGCAAGGCCTGCGCGCCGACGACTGTGCAATGGGTCACCGACACTTTCGTCCAGGGCAACAGCACGGTGCAAGCGCTCGCTCAGCGCAACCTCAAGCGCTGGTATTTCCTTGCCGTCGACTACGCGCTCGGCCAGGCTCTCGAGCGGGATGCCACGGCTGCCTTGGTCGCGAGCGGCGGGACGGCCGTCGGCGTTGTGCGCTCACCTTTGGGCACCACCGATTTCAGCTCGCCATTGCTTTCGGCTCAGTCCTCCGGCGCCTCGGTCCTCGCGCTCGCGAGCACGGGTGCCGACATGATCAACGCGATCAAGCAGGCGGGGGAATTCGGCGTCACGCCGCAAATGACGATCGCGCCTCTCTTCATCCAGCTTTCGGATGTACAAGCGCTCGGGCTTCCGATTGCAAAGGGCTTGCAATTCGTGGAAGCTTTTTATTGGGACCTGAACGACAAGACGCGTTCCTGGAGCCAGCGCTTCGCCGCCAAAATGGGCGGACGCATGCCGACCGAGGATCATGCCGGGACCTATTCGGCGACGCTTGCCTATCTCCGAGCCGTACGCGATGCCGGCACGCTCGAAGGCAAAAGAGTGGTGGAGCGGATGAAGGCGACACCCGTCGATGACGAACTCTTCGGCAAGGTTGTCATTCGACGCGACGGGCGTGCCGTCCACGATGTCTATCTCTTCGAGGTCAAGACGCCTGCGGAAAGCAAGGCGCCTTATGATGATTACAAGCTCGTTGCGACGATTCCAGGGGAAAAGGCCTTTCGGTCCCTCGAAGCCGGGAGCTGTCCCTTCGACTCCTGGAAATAATGGCGATCATATAAATGTAGCGACATTGCAAAATCGATGAAGCCTAACTCGTCGACTCGCAAAGCAGAGTTGCTCCAACATTACAGTGGCGGGACTTGGACACTTGCCTGCTTTCGTCTAGCAATAGACGAGCAGTCCAAAGCTTCTTCATCGGTAAGCAGGTGAGTACTGTGGGGCATTCTGGAACGTCACCTTTGCGTATTCTCACGAGCGCCTTCCTCATGGCATGGCTCGCGAGTTGCGGAGAGAAGCCGCAAGCGCAAACCTCGGCGCCACCCGCGGCACCCGCGGTCACCGTCCGAGCCGCTGAAATGAAGGGTGTCGCGCGCTCGTACGCTTTTGTCGGCCGCATCAAGTCGATCGACACGGTGCAGCTTCGCGCGCGCGTTGAGGGCTTTTTGGAAAAGGTGCTGTTCACCGAAGGGCAGGACGTCAAGACTGGAGATCTGCTCTACCAAATCGAGAAGACCCAATATCAGGCCGCCGTCGATCAGGCCAAAGCCAATCTTGCGGCGGCGCAAGCGCAGGAGCTCAATGCTGAGCTCGCTTTCAACCGAAGTCTGGAACTCGCTAAGAACCAGACGGTGCCGCAGGCTCTTCTCGATCAAAACCGCGCCAACCTCGAAAGCGCCAAAGCGAGCGTGCTGCAGAACCAGGCCGCTGTCACCATCGCGCAGGAGAATCTCGGCTACACCGACATCAAGGCACCCATCGACGGCCGGATCGGCCTCACGACATATACCCAAGGCAATCTTGTGAATGCCGCGAGCGGGGTTCTCGCGACCATTGTCAGTCAGGACCCGATCTACGTGCAGTTCCCGGTGAGCGTGCGCGAGCTCGAGAACATCAGGGCGGCCCGCAAGCAGGAGAATGGCAGCCTGATCAAGATCGAGGTGCTGGTGCGTCTCGCGAGCGGGCGTGAATACCCGCATGCGGGAGTTTGGAACTACACGGACACGCAGGTCGATCAGACGACAGACACGCTTGTCATGCGTGCCACCTTACCGAATCCGGAGCGTCAGCTCATCGATGGCTCCTTTGTCACGGTCGAGGTGAAGGAACGCCAGGAACAGCCGCGCCTCGTGGTTCCTCAGGCCGCCTTGCAAGTCGATCAGGCCGGCAATTACGTGCTGGTCGTGAATGATGAGCACAAGGTCGAGCTCAAGCGCGTGAAAACGGGACCACCGATCGACACCGATGTCGTGATCGAGGATGGGCTGCATCAGGGCGAAAAGGTGATCGTCGACGGCGTGCAAAAGGTGCGCCCTGGACAAGTGGTCGAGGCCACACAGCTTCCGCCCAGCAGTGGAGGCTGAGGCGTGATCTCCTCAATCTTCGTCGATCGGCCGCGCCTTGCATTCGTCATCTCGATCGTCATCACGCTCGCTGGCCTTATCGCCATCACCGCCATTCCGGTCGCGCAATTTCCCGAGATCGTGCCTCCGCAAGTGACGCTGACGGCGAATTACCCTGGCGCCGATGCCGAAGTTGTGGAGACCACTGTCGCCCAGCCGATCGAGCAGCAGATCAATGGCGTCGACAACGCGCTCTATTATCAATCGACGAGCGGCGCGGATGGGAGCTACACGCTGAACGTCACCTTCGCGCTCGGCACCAATCCGGACATCAACACGGTGAATGTGCAAAATCGGGCCGCGCTCGCGGAGCCACAGCTCCCTCCGGAGGTCACTCGTCAAGGGCTCTCGATTCGCAAGAAGTCAGCGGCGCTTCTCCAGGTGCTGGAGATCTATTCACCGAAGGGCTCCTACGATTCCCTCTACCTCTCCAACTACGCCACGATCAACGTCATCGACACTTTGTCGCGAATCAATGGCGTGGGCCAGGCGAGCTTGTTCGGTCCGCTCGACTATTCCTTGCGCATCTGGCTCGATCCGGATCGGATGACGGCGCTCAACCTCACGCCGAACGACATCATCACGGCGGTGCAAAGCCAGAACATCCAGGCGGCGCTAGGGCGCATCGGCGCCGCCCCGGTCTCGAACGATCAGCAGCTTCAGTTCACAATCAAGACGCAAGGCAGGCTCACGAAGCCGGAGGAATTCGCCAATATCGTCTTGCGGACCAGTCCGGGCGGCTCGGTCGTGCGGGTCAAGGATGTGGCGCGTGTGGAGATCGGCGCCAAGTCCTCCGATCGTTACACGCGCTACAACGGTGCGCCTGGCGCATCGATCGGCATCTACCAATCACCCGGAGCCAACGCCGTTCAGGTGACGAAGGCGGTCACTCAAGCGATGAACGAGCTTTCCAAGCGCTTCCCGAATGATCTCGCCTACACCGTGTTCTTCGACACCACGGTATTCGTCAACGCGACCATCGACGAGGTCTTGCGCACGCTCGGCGAAGCCTTCGTGCTCGTGGGAATCGTGGTCTTTCTGTTTCTCGGCAAATTTCGCACGACGCTCATTCCGCTCATTGCAGTACCGGTGTCGATTATCGGCACTTTTGCCGTGATGCTGCTCATCGGCTTCACCGCGAATACGGTGTCCTTGCTTGCGCTGGTGCTCGCTATCGGCATCGTCGTCGATGATGCAATCGTGGTTATCGAGAATGTGGAGCGCGTGGTCGAGGAAAAGCCCGAGCTTTCGGTGCCGGAGGCCACCAAATTGGCCATGGCGGAGATCACCGCGCCGATCATTGCCATCACGCTTGTGCTGCTTTCGGTTTTCGTGCCTGTCGCCTTCATTCCCGGGATAAGCGGGCAGCTCTTCCGCCAATTCGCGGTCGCGGTGTCAGTCTCGATGCTGATCTCGGCGCTCAATGCGCTGACGCTGAGCCCGGCGCTCTGCTCGATTTTGGTCAGGCGGGGCAAGACGGCTCGCGGACCCTTGCGTTACGTGCTCCATGGTATCGACCAGGTTCGCGACGGCTTTGCCGCCATCGTGGCCCGGCTCGTGCGCGTGGCGGTCCTCGGTGTCCTGCTCGTGTTGGGGGTGTTGGCAGCTTCGGCATTTCTCTTCGCGAGAACGCCGCAGGGCTTCCTGCCCGAGGAGGATCAAGGCGCCTTCTTCGCGGCCATGCGCTTGCCGGAAGGCGCTTCGATCAATCGCACTGAAGCTGTCGTCAAACAGGTGGAGGAGATCATCAAGCCGATCTCCGGCGTTGAAGGCGTGTTGTCGGTGGTGGGTTACGACTTCATCGACGGCCTCGCCGCGTCGAATCAGGCATTCTTCGTCATTCGCCTCAAACCATATGAGCAGCGCAGGGATCCCACCCAAGGCGCCGGCGCCATCATTCAAAAGCTCAGGCCGCAATTGGCGTCGGTCCAGCAAGCGATCGTCTTTCCCTTCAACCTGCCACCGATCCTTGGCCTCGGAAACACGGGGGGATTCCAATACGTGCTCGAGGCCTTGCAAGGCCAGCCGCCGACCGACATAGCGGCGACCATGCGCGCCATGCTGGTCACCGCGAACCAGCAACCGGAACTTGCGGGCGTGTTCAGCACCTTTGCCGCCGATACGCCGCAGGTCTATCTCGATATCGATCGCGACAAGGCGCAAGTGCTCGGCGTCAAGATCAGCGACATCTTCAACGCGTTGCAATCGACTCTCGGCGGATTTTACGTCAACGACTTCAATATTTTTGGCCGCACCTGGCAGGTGAACGTCCAGGCCGAGACGCCATTTCGAAAATCTGTCGACGACATCTCCAGGATCTATGTGCGGAACGTCGCAGGCACGATGGTGCCGATGCGCGCGCTCGCACAGCCCCGTCTCGTCCAAGGGCCACAGCTCCTCGTTCGCTATAACGGCTTTCGCGCAGCCATCATCAATGGGGCGCCGAAGCCCGGTTTCAGCTCGGGACAGTCGCTCGCCGCGATGGAGCGCATCTCGGCGACCACGCTCCCTGCGGGCTATAGTTATGAATGGACGGGCACCGCGCTTCAAGAAAAGGCTGCAGGAGGCGGTGCTCCCATCGTGCTCGGCCTTGCTCTTTTGTTCGCCTATCTCTTTCTTGTTGCCCTCTACGAAAGCTGGAACATCCCGATCCCCGTGCTCCTTTCGGTGAGCGTCGGCGTCCTTGGCGCGATCATCGCGGTGGTGATCAGCGGCAGCAGCTTCGACGTCTATTCCCAGATAGGTCTCGTGGTGCTGATCGCACTCGCGGCGAAGAACGGCATCCTGATCGTTGCCTTCGCGGTTGAACGGCGGCTCCAGGGCGCCTCGATTCTCGAATCCGCCATTTCCGGCGCTCGTCTTCGCTTCCGTCCGGTGATGATGACGAGCTTCGCCTTCATTCTTGGCCTGCTGCCGCTCGTCATCGCGGTCGGAGCCGGCGCAACCAGCCGGCGAGCCGTGGGCACGCCCGTGTTCGGCGGCATGCTCGCAGCCTCGATCTTCGGCATCTTCATCGTGCCAATGCTCTATGTGGTCTTCCAAATACTGCGCGAGAAAGTGGCGAGCTCGAAGAGCCGCTTACCGGCAGCTGGGCCTGATGTCGTCCCCGCACCCGGGGAGCGGCCCGCCGAGTGACCTTGCTTTCCCGGAACGAACAAAGCCGGAAATGCCGTCGATCGCAGAAAAGAACATTTGAGCGGTGTGTTGAAAAGCACGGTTTTGTTTACTCGTGCAAATCCATAAAATTTGATATAAACTTACACGATCGTTCGTTCGACCTTGCAACCCCAGGATGGGGCATCCTTTCAACTTGAAATCGCGATAGGGCGTACGCGATGGATCAACCGGTCAACTCGCCTGCCGTCAAAGACATCATGGACGAGGCGGGCGCTCGATCGGTGTCCGTAGTAGCGCCGCCGCGCACCGATGTCGGCACCCTCACGCTGCATTGGGTGACCGCGCTTGCCTTCCTCGTCAGCCTATTCACCGGCGTGCGCATCGCCGCCGACGCGCTCCACGCGCCGGTATCGAAATGGCTTTCGCCCATTTTGCCGCAAGGCGAGATCTGGAGCTGGCATTTCCTCGCGGGCCTCACACTGTTCTTCTGCGCCTCGGCGTACGTCATCTATTTGACGCGCAGCGGGCTTTCGGCCCGCAACAGCCTTAAAAAGACGCGCGTGCTGACGCTGCCCGCTCCCGCAAAGATGAAATGGGGAGCCGTGAATGTGGCACTGCACTGGTTCCTTTATGCATTGGTCGCCTTCCTGACCGGCACGGGGGCGATCCTCTATATCGGCTATGGCGGCTGGTGGGCCTATCTGCATTCGACGGCGGCGTTCATCGGCCTCGGCTACATCTTCGCGCATGTGCTGTCGCATTACTTGCATGGAGGGTGGTGGCAGGTCTTTCGGGTATTCCGCCCACAACGTCTCATTCGGACCCGAGCCGTGCGGCCGAAGCCGCTGCTCATCGCGCTGGGTGTCGGCGCGCTCTTCGCCGTGCTGGTTGCGGGTCTCGATTGGGTGACGCGCGACACGTTGGTGATCGCCCGGGTGAGAGAAGGGCCTAAGCTCGAGTCGCTCTTGGAAGATCCCGTCTGGGCCCGCGCCCGTCCCGTCTTCATCCATACGCAACAAGGCGCCAATCTTGGCGGGACGGGCGAATCGCTCGTCGAGGTACGTGCGGTGCATGATGGCGAGAAGGTGTATTTCGCCTTCCGCTGGGAGGACCCGACGCGATCGTTGCGCCGCATCCCGCTCATCAAGCGGGAGGATGGCTGGTACCCGCTCGATCAGAATACGGGACGCCAGGACGCCGTCGATTTCTACGAAGACAAGATCGCCGTGATCTTCTCAGACAATCCGTCCTTGGGGGGTTCCGGTGCCACCGCGCTCGGCCCACACCCGCTGCCGCCCGACAAGCCGTCACCCTTGAACGAGCGGGGCTTCCACTTCACGACCGATGGCAGCTACATCAGCATGTGGCAATGGAAGGCCTCACGCGGGGGCCTCCTCGGCTGGGTCGATAATCAATTTATCGGGCCGCCTTACGAGCCCACCAAGGATGAGGCGAGCTACGATGCCCGTTATCAGGGGGGCTATTGGAACGCGCCCGGCCGCTCCTCCTACTCCTACAATTACAAATTCATCCGCAAGGATCACCAAGGCCCCGCGACCATTCTGCGCCTTCCCAAGGATTGGAAGGCGCAGGTCGCAGCACTCGGCAAATTCGATCTCGATCCCAACAGCAGCGATGACGAGAACGGCCGCTGGTACATGTTCGAGCAGGAAAGCGAGCCTTATACGCCGGAGGCCGATGCCAAAATTCCTGTCGGCACCGTGCTGCCTGGCGTGATCATCTCGGGCGAGTATGAGGGGGAGCGCGGCGTCATTCGCGGCGCCGCCAAATGGAAGGATGGGCATTGGACGCTCATCACCGCACGCAAGCTCAAGTCGGGCGGAAAATACGACAAGGACTTCGTGCCGGGACACGATCTCTACATGTGGGTTGCCGTCTTCGACCATACCCAGACGCGCCACACCGTTCACTCGCGCGCGGTCCGGGTCACCACTCAGGAATGATTTCAGCCGGTCTCTATGCGCTAAGCGTAGATGTCGAGTAGGCGTAATGCGTTGTCAGCTCGCATTTAACGGCAAGGCCGTCGAAGCCAACATCGGCGAGACCCTCATCGATGCGGCGCTCGGGGGCGCGATGCTCATCCCGCATGACTGCCGCTCGGGCCAGTGTCAAAGCTGCCGAGTGACCGTCGTCTCGGGATCGGTCGATGATCGCGGCAGCGCTTACGGCAACACCGTTCTCGCCTGCCAGGCGACAGTGTCCGGCGAAGCGAGCATCGAGTTCGACGAGTTGCCGCTGCCGGTAAAGCGCACGGGCATCATCACCGAGATCAACGAGCTTTCGCCTCAGATCGTCGAAGTGGTGATGACGACAAGCTCGCCTCTCGATTACCGGCCAGGCCAGTATGTCCGTTTGAAGTTTTCCGGATTTCCGGCGCGCGAGTTCAGCCCGACTTGTCGGCTCGACGGGTCGAGAACCGAGCTCGAGCTCGTCTTTCACATAAGGCGGCTGCCGGACGGCCTCGTTTCACGCGAGCTTGGCATTGCCATCAATCCCGGCCATGGCGCGCATGTGCAGGGCCCCTTCGGGCAGGCCTACCTTCGCGACGGACATGGCCCGTTGATCCTCGTCTCGGGCGGAGCTGGCTGGGCGCCCATCTGGGCCTTGGCGCGCATGGCCCGGCTTAATCAGCGGGAGCGTGAGCTCATCGTCATTGCCGGCAGCCGGGATGCGGAAAATCTCTACATGCGGCCGGCCCTTGATTGGCTTATCGATGATGGCGTGCGCGAAGTGATCGCCACCTCGGAGAAGGATGGCTCCGATAGCGTGAAGCGCGGGCTCCCGACGCATTACATGCCGCCCCTCGGTCCCGAGGACACGGTCCATGTTGCAGGCCCGATCGGGCTCGTCGATGCCATCAAATCGAAGGCGCTCGACGCGCATGCGCGCTGCTTTGCCGATCCGTTTCTCGCAAGCGCGCGAAGTGCGTCGCTCGCGGACAAGATTGTCCGCAGATGGTTTCGTCATGCGCGCATTTAGTGCGTGCATCCACGCCCTTTTTGAAGGCGGGCCGACGACCGGTCATGACGAGGTGGGGACGCTTTAGAACGCGTTGCGTTTAGATGAGGGCAGCAGCGTCAGGTTTTCTTTTGGTTTTCGCATGATCTTATCGAAAAAGCCGGGCGACATTTGCGGATCATGCTAGCGGTGGCGCTTTCGCCCTTATTGCGGGACCGGGACGCTGCCCAGGCTCGCGATGACCTCACGCGCCTTCGGGCTTTCGACGAATTTGATGAAGTCGAAGGCGTCGGGGTTCTGCAGGCTCTTCAAAAAGATGAGCGCGAGCACCACGCTCGAGGGATAGTCGGGGTCGGTCGGATAGCGTCCGTCGATCCGCAAGACGGTGAGCCCTTGCTCGAGCGGTTTCGAGAACGGCCCGAAGCCGATCGCGCCCGGCACTTCGCGAACCGTCTCGACCGCTTCTTGTGTGGTCGTCGCCGTCTTCGACTTCTCGGTAATCTCGAGATCGTTCCAGCCCGGCATGCTGGTCCGCAGGACCGTCAAGGTGCTGTCCGCGTCCTCGCGGCGCACCACGCGGATCCGCTGATCGGCTCCGCCGAGCTCGCGCCAATTTGTGGCGCGACCGGCGTAGACGTCGAGAAGCTGCTCATGCGTGAGCGCGGAAATACCGATGCCGGGATTGACGAAGAAAGCGGAGGGCAGGCGCGCGATCGGCTTGTAGACGATGCCCGATGCTGTCTCGGTCGGGGTCAGCTCGCGGGCGACACGGCCCAGCACCGCTTTCCCGGAGCCCACCGCCGCGATGCCGCCGCCGGATCCGATACTTGGCGAAACCTCGATGCGGACGGAACTCTCCTGCTCCATGAAGCTCGCGCCGACCGTGCGAAGAACGTCGATGCCGTCTCCGGTTCCGACGATCTCCATCACCCGGGACTGCGCCCAGGCTTTTTGCCCGCCGCCAAGGCCGAGCGCGAGTGAGACGAGCGTCGCGGCAACTTTCCTGGAGAGGAGCATGTGAATATCCCGACGAGTTCCTCCTCGCATGCTCAAGATGAAGTTTGAAACATTCCTTGATTCGACCGATCGGTTTGACGGTAATTCACCTGGTTCGGGAGTGCGGACAATTCGATGGATTGCAAGAAGAATTGGAAAACGAAGCCGACATATTATGCCCGAGGGTAGCGCACGACGCCCTGACTTTTTGAGCCAAGTTTTAGCTGTTTCCCCGAGTTTCGGCGTCGCTCAAACGGCCGAAAAGCGAGCGTTCACATCGACTGAATTTCCGCGGGGCCGAGGATTCGGTTCGATGGTGGCAATGCCCGATACGCAACTAGGCGTGAGCTCTTCAAGGTCGGCCCGTTGGATCGGTCGATTCATCGACGCGCGCCCGTTTTCCTCGATCGCCATGCGGCTCGTGCTCGTCGTGCTGGTGACGGGTGTGCTCGGCTTCGGCATGATCGGCGGGCTCACGGCTTTGCGGCTGAAGGAGCAGCTCGGCCAACAAGCCGACGCCCTCGGCCAACTTTCCGAGGAGCAGCTCGCCCATCGTCTTGATGGCGAGGCATATCTCGCCCGTGCACGCCTCGAGGAACTGAGTGCGGCGACGGCGACCGGCTTGCGTCAGCTTGCCGAACGCAGCGATGTCGCGAAGGCTGTAGGCTCCGCCAATGACGTGACGATTCGAGAACTTTTGTCTGCGGTCGCCAAGACCGCCGGCTTCGAGAGGCTGATCGCCTTCGACGATCAAGGCCGCGTTCTCGGCGCCAACGCCGCGCTCGATCTTCTCGCGCTTAACGTCGCCCTCCAGGGCACTGAGATCGCCGCCGATCTGCGGCCGCTGTTGCAGGACAATGAACGAGCACACCGGCGCGGCTATCAAGATACGCTGGCGCTCGAGCCCGGCCTCATGCGATCGCTTCGCCTGCCGGTACGCCCGACTCTCGCCCACATCGCGGCTGAGCCGGTGTTTGACGATTTCGGCGATTTCGTCGGCGCGCTCATCGCCATCAGGCCTCTCAACCGAAGCGAGCTCACGTTGGAGAAATTCACCTCACTCGCCGATGCCGGCGTCGTCATCGTGCAAGGCGAAGAGATCCTCTCATCATCGGGGCCGCACGGCGTGACGTTCCGGGCAACGCAGGCGCGAGGCACGGGTCTCATCCGCTCCGATGACGGCGACTTCGTCGCCCGTTGTGTCGATTATCAGGCGGCGACCAAAGTCTGCACTTTCACCAATGCGACGGCTGTCAGCACCACGCGCGACCAGATGGTTCGGATCGGCGCCAACGAAACGCACACCCTCATGCGGCAATTCTTGGTGAGCGCCGCGCTCGCGCTGAGCGCCCTCGTAATCTCGCTTCTTCTCGTCGTGCGGCATACGACGAAGGGCCTCTCCACTCTTGCCTCGGCGGCCCAGGAGATCGCCAGCGGCAATCTCGAAGTGCCATTTCGCGCGATGGGTGTCGGGGAAGTGCGAAGCCTCGGTACAGCTTTCGAGCGGATGCTCGCCAATTTGCGCGCGAGCACGGGGAAGATTCGGCAGCTCGCTTTCTACGATACGGTCAGCCAGCTTCCGAATCGCGAGAAGCTGAGCCGCGACGCGCCCGCATTGCTTGGGCCTTCCGGACGCGGCGCCTTGATGTTCCTCGATCTCGACGGCTTCAAATCGGTCAACGATACTTTCGGACATAAAGCGGGCGACGCGCTCTTGCGCAAGGTCGCCGAAAGGCTGAACGGATTGGTGAAGGAGGCGACTTGTCTCGGCGCCAACGGGTTGCTCGGCCGACTCGGCGGGGATGAGTTCGCCGCCATCCTCCCGGGGATCGAGACGGGTGAACAGGTGAGCCAGGTGGCGCGCGCCATGATCGAATGCCTCCGCGCCCCGTTCAGCTTCGATGGCGACACCGCCAATGTCGGCGTCAGCATCGGCATCGCGCTCTACCCCGATGACGGTGCCTCTTACGAGGACCTTCTGGTCAAAGCCGACCTCGCCATGTACGCGGCAAAAAGCTCGGGCCGAAACACCTACGCCTTTTTCCTGCCTGAGCTCGCCCAGGCCGCGAGGGAGCGACATGCACTGGAGAACGACCTCACGCTTGCGGTCCGCAATGAGAGATTGACAGTGCAGTATCAGCCGAAAATATCCTGCGTCGATGGTCGCATTCGCGGCGTGGAAGCCCTGGCGCGCTGGTCGCATCCGGTTACCGGCGAGGTGCGTCCGGTTGAATTCATCACTATCGCGCAAGAGATCGGCTTGGTCGCGGAGATCGACCGATTCGTGCTCCGGCGCGCACTCTCGGAAGTTGGCGATCTGATCCGTCGAAATCCGCACATCGTGCTCGCTGTCAACGTGACGGCGGCCGACATCGAGGATCCGCAATTCATCAAGGCGGTCGTCCAGACGGTTCGCAAGGCGCAATTTCCACCTTCCCGCCTCGAGCTCGAGATTACGGAATCGGTCGCGATGCGCGACCCCGATCGTGTTTGCGAGCGCATCAGCTTGCTGCGGCAATTGGGAATCCGTTTCGCCATCGATGATTTCGGCGCTGGCTACTCGAATCTCGCGACCATGGCCCGGCTGCCCTTCGATACCCTCAAGCTCGACCGCTCGCTGGTTGCCGGGGTCTCGAAGGATCTCGAGAAGCAGTCGATCGTGCGAATTGCGATTCGCCTCGCGAAAGAGCTCGGATTCGAGACCGTGGCGGAAGGTGTCGAATGCCTGGAGGATCTCAATTTCGTGGCCGAGAACGGTGCCACCATGGCCCAGGGCTTCGCCCTGAGCCCGTCTCTCCCTTTGGAGCAGCTCGCGGCGTTGCTCGAGCCAGAACGGCTCATCACTTCCGCCCTTTCCCGCGAGGGTGGGGACCTCGACTCAAGAGCAATCACCGATCCCCACCCTCGTGAGGAGGACCGGATGCCCGCATTCGCTGGCATGAGCGGAAAAGCTTGAGCCCGAGAACTTAGGTTTTTGTCCGCTTGCGGGCGCGGCCCAAGGATGGCACCAATCGGGAGATTTCGCTTTCGGAGCCGCCGCCGATGGTTGATCCCTCCTGATGGCCTCACGCTCGGAGCCCTTTGTACCCGCGGCCGAGCTGCCCGACCGGTTGCGGATCGTCAAGAGATGGCATGTCGGCCGTTGGCTCGCGGCGGCCGTTATCCTTGCTCTTCTGGCACTCATCGGTCGCGCCTTTGCGCAAGGGCAGATCGAATGGGCATATGTGCTTCGCTTCTTCACCGTGCCGGCCATTCTCAGCGGCGTCGCGAATACCGTCGTCATGTCGGTTCTCGCCATGACGCTCGGCATCGTGCTCGGGGTGCTTTTCGCCATCATGCGCATGTCGGAAAATCCAGTGCTGCGAGGCGCCGCGCTCGGTTATGTTTGGCTCTTCCGGGGCACTCCCGTGATCCTGCAATTGCTGCTCTGGTTCAATCTCGCGCTTGTGTTCCCGGCGATCGGCGTGCCGGGTCTGTTCGAGGCCCGCACCGTCGATGTCATGACGCCCTTCGCGGCGGCGCTTCTCGGGCTCGGCATCAACCAGGGTGCCTACACTTCGGAGGTCGTGCGAGCCGGCCTGATCGCGGTCGATGCCGGCCAATATGAGGCGGCGCAGGCGATCGGCATGACGCGCTTGCGTTCACTGAGGCGCATCATCCTGCCGCAAGCCATGCGCGTCATTCTTCCTCCCATCGGCAACGAGTTCATCAGCATGATCAAGCTCACATCGCTTGCGAGCGTGATCCAATATTCCGAGGTGTTGCACAACGCTGAAAATATCTATTACGCGAATTCGCGAGTCATCGAGCTCTTGATCGTCGCGGGCCTTTGGTATCTCATCATCGTCTCCATCCTCACGCCTTTCCAGATGCTGCTCGAGCGCCGCTTCGCACGCGGCGCGGCGAACAAACGATAATGGACGCGCCTCTCGTCTCGATCCGGGACGTGCGCAAAAGCTTCGGCTCATTCCACGCGCTTGCCGGCGTCTCGCTCGATGTCGCGGCCGGCGAGGTGCTGTGCATCATCGGCGCCTCCGGCTCCGGCAAGACAACATTGCTTCGCTGCATCAACCAGCTGGTCGAGCTCGATTCCGGCGCCATCATTATCGATGGCGAACTCATTGGCTATCGGCGCGTCCAGAATCGCCTTTATCCGCTCGGCGAAAAGGAAATTGCCAGGCAGCGTCTGAAGACCGGCATGGTGTTCCAGCGCTTCAACCTCTTTCCGCACATGACAGCCCTCGAAAACCTGATCGAGGGTCCGGTTCAGGTGCTGCGGCGTGATAAAGCTCAGGCCATGCGAGAGGCTCGCGAGCTCCTGGCGCGCGTCGGCCTTTCCGGCAAGTCAGATTCTTTTCCGGCCGATCTCTCCGGCGGGCAGCAACAGCGCGTCGCGATCGCGCGGGCACTCGCCATGCGTCCGAAGCTCTTGCTCTTCGACGAACCGACGAGCGCGCTCGATCCCGAGCTCGTGGGCGAGGTGCTCGCCGTGATGAAGGAGCTGGCGCTGAGCGGCATGACCATGATCGTGGTGACGCATGAGCTCAACTTTGCGCGCGAGGTGGCAAACCGCGTCGTTTTCATGGACCATGGCTTGATCGTCGAGGCCGGTCGCGCGGCGGACGTGTTGAGCTCACCGCGTGAGGCCCGCACGCGAGCCTTCCTTGCGGCCGTGCTTGGCTGATCGCCGATCGGATGCTGCGTAATTTATGTCTTGCCCCGCTTGCCGAAAGCGAGGATGAACGGCCTGCCACGCGAAGAACGAAACGGAGCCTCCCCATGAAGAAAATCGTGCTTGCGACCTTGATGCTGACGGCCGCCGCGGTCTTCCTGTGCGGCCCCTCGGCCGGCGCGGCTGAGCTGCCCGCTTCCATCAAGGCGCGCGGCACGCTGATTGCCGCCATCGTGCCCAATTATCCACCGCTCGATTTGCGCGATCCCGCGACCAATGAGCTATCCGGACTGGATGTCGATCTCGGCAATGCGCTCGCGGCAAAGCTCGGCCTCAAGATGGATTGGCAGGAGACGAGCTTCGAGCAGATGATCTCGGCCGTCGATACGGGTCGCGTCGACGTGATCCTTTCCGGAATGACCGATCTTGCGAGTCGCCACGACAAGGTGACCTTCGTCGACTATCTCAGATCAGGCCCGCAATTCTTCGTGCAGGCGGCGCGCGCGAAGGAGTTTCCCGACATGCTCGCTCTCTGCGGCAAATCGGTGGGCACGAGCCGGCGCACCTCCTTTCCAGGCGAAATCGCGGAGTGGAGCGAGGCGCATTGCAAGCCTGCGGGCAAGCCCGCCATCAATGTGGTCGGCACCGAAGGCTCGCCCGACGCCCGCACACAATTGAAGCAAGGCCGGGTCGATGCCGCAATGCAGGGCAACGAGACCTTGCCCTATGTGATGAAGCTCGAGCCCAACACGTATACGGTGGTCGGCGATCGAATTTCGAGCCAGCTCACCGGCGTTGGCGTCGCCAAGAACGCGACCGAATTGCAGCAATCGCTCGCCGATGCGCTCCGGCAGCTCGTCGCGGACGGCACATACAAGAAGATCCTCGATAAATGGGGGCTTTCGGCCGACGCAGTGGACGAGGTGACGATCAATGCCGGAACATAAGAGCTGGGAGGGCGTGCCGCTCGCGCCGGCGAACAAGGCGCCGCCGGCACCGCTATATCCTTGGTCGTCGCGCGGCCGCGTCTCTCGCGCCGCGATGTTCCTCTCCTTCGATGTCGATGCAGAAAGCGCTTGGACGAGCAAGGACCCGGCGCATGCGGAGCGCCTCGTCACGATGTCGTTTGGCGGCTTCGAGGCGCGCGTCGGCACACCGAAGCTCCTCGAGCTCTTGCGAGACCTTGGCCTCAAGGCGACCTTCTTCATCACCGGCTGGTCGGTCGAGGCTCACCCGGCGATGGCCGAGTCCATCCTCAAGGAAGGTCACGAGATCGGCCATCACGGATTCCATCATCTGTTGCCCGACCCAGGCGATCCCTTCATTCAAGATGAGCTCGAGCGCGGCTTTTCGACGTTGAAGCGGCGGCTCGGTGTCGTTCCGGTGGGCTATCGCGCGCCCTTCGGCGAAAGCTGCGAGGAGCTCCGCACGAGCCTCAAGCGGCATGGCATGCTTTATTCTTCCTCCTGGCGCGACGATGTGCGTCCCTATCGTCATGTGCTCGCCGACGGGACTGCGGGAGTGATCGAGCTCCCCGTCACCTCGAGCTATGACGATTGGATGCACGGCTTGAGCGCGCGTTTCTCGCCGCGCTCCATCTTTCCGCGCGAGCATGTCCTCTCGATGTGGAAGGATGAGCTCGACGAGGTGAGGGACTGGGGCGCGATGGTGACCACCGTTCTTCACCCTCAGGTGAGCGGCCGCCCGATGCGCTTTCGCCTCTTGCGCGAATTTCTCGAATATGCGCTCGGCGTCCGCGACGTCTGGATCGCGACCGGACGCGAAATCGCGGAGCACTTCGCGACTTGCGAAGCGAGCGCCCAGCGTTTGGATGGATAACAAACCGCGCGACCTGCGAA
>JAFAQA010000004.1 GCA_019246665.1 Hyphomicrobiales bacterium | reverse complement strand
CCCGCATGGCGCAGGACACCGCGTTCGAGCAGTACCACGCTATCCGCGATCGCGGCGAGGAAATTGAGGTTCTGCTCCGAGACGACCATCGTGAGCTTGTCGCGCTTGAGCGCCAACAAGGCTCGCGCCATTTCCTCGATGATCACGGGAGCTAGCCCTTCAGAAGGCTCGTCGATCAGGATGAGGCGCGGATTGCCCATCAGCGTGCGCGCGATGGTGAGCATCTGCTGCTCGCCGCCCGAGAGCTGGTCCGCCGAACGATAAAGCGATGGTCCGAGGTTCGGGAAGAGCGCCACGAGGCGCTCGACGGTCCAGGGCTCGCGTCCATCGCCGGTGGAACGCGCGCCGATCTGAAGATTCTCAGCGACGGTGAGGTCTGTGAAAATGCGCCGATCCTCCGGCACGTAGCCGACACCCATTCTCGCGATGCGATAAGCGTCAAGGCCAGTGATCTCTCGCCCTTCAAAGGCGATGCGGCCCGCAGAAGGGGGCACGAGGCCCATGATGGCCTTGAGCGTCGTCGATTTGCCGGCCCCGTTGCGACCCGCGAGCGCGACGATCTCACCGGGCTTCGCCTCGAAGGTAACGCCATGCAGGATCTTGGCGCGACCGTAATGGACGTCGAGCGCTTCGACCGCGAGCATCGGCACCTGCGCCATCAGCCCACTCCGGACGCGAGCCCCGCGCCGAGATAGACGGCGCGCACCGCGGAATCGGCTTTGATTTTGTCGGGCGGACCTTCGGCCAGGATCGATCCACGATCGAGCACGATGATGCGATCCGCATGGGCGAAGACCACGTCCATGTCGTGCTCGGTGAAGAGCACCGCGATGCCGTCGCGCTTGGCGAGGCTCGCCGCGAGTGCCATGAGCTGCACGCGCTCGCCAGGCGCCATGCCGGCCGTCGGCTCGTCCATCAAGAGGAGCTTCGGCGCACCGGCGAGCGCGATCGCAAGCTCGATGCGCTTGAGGTCGCCATAGGCCAGGATGGCGCAAGGGCGCTCGGCATCGGCACTCATGCCGACGCGCGCCAATATGGCGTCGGCCTCCTTGCCGAAGGCGACGGTCATGCGGCCGAAGACGCGGTTGAGCCGCCCGGCCTTGGCATTGAGCGCGAGCTGGACGTTTTCGCGCACCGTCATCGAGGCGAAAGCGGTGGTGATCTGAAAGGTGCGCCCGACGCCGCGCCGCCACAGAAGGCGTGGCGTCATTGCGGTCACGTCCTGCCCTTCGAGCCTGACGCGCCCGGCATCGGGCTTGAGCTGCCCGCCGATCATGTTGAAGCATGTCGTCTTGCCGGCGCCGTTCGGCCCGATGAGCGCGACGGCTTCTCCAGCATGCACAGAAAGATCGATGCCGCGCACCGCGTTGACGCCGCGAAAGCGCTTCACCAGGCCTTCGACCTCGAGCACCTTGGCGCTCATGCAGGTGCCGCTGGTTTTGCCGCCTTGACGATCCGCGTCCCGATCAGCCCCATGATGCCGGAGGGCGCGACGAGGACGAGCGCGAGGATCACCAAGCCGAGGATCGCGCGCCAAAAGGCCACACTCGCCATGAGCTCGGCTTCGAGACCACCGAAGGCGAAGGCGCCGATGATCGGGCCGGTGAGCGAGCCGATGCCGCCGAGCAGCACCATGATCAAGCCATCTACGGACTTGCCGATGGCGAGATAAGTCGGAAACACCGAGCCTTTGGCGAAGGCGTAAAGCCCCCCCGCAATGCCGGCGAAGGCCGCCGCGATCACGAAGCCTGCCCATTGCATGGCGCGCACGTCGATGCCGGAGGCCTCGGCGCGCCTCGGCGCATCGCGCGCGGCGCGAAGCGCATAACCGAAGGGCGAGAAGGCGGCGATGCGCAAGGCCGCGAGCGCGGCGACCGTGAGCGCAAGCGTTAGAAGGAGAAAGCCACTTCTCGAGGCGAATACAGTTGGCGGCCACACCCCCAACAGGCCGTTATCGCCTCCGGTGAGCGCGACCCATTGAAAGGAGGCGGCCCAGGCGATCTGTGCGACGGCGAGCGACAACATGGCGAGATAGACACCTGAGAGCCGTACGCAAAGCCAGCCGGCGACGAGGCCGGCGAAGGCGGCGGCGAAAGGCGCGGCCACGAGAGAAGCGGCCATCGGCCATTGCAGCCCCTTGAACGCGAGCGCCGCCCCATAGGCGCCGATGCCGAAGAAAGCCGCATGGCCAAACGAGGCCATGCCGCCGAGCCCCATGAGAAAATGGAGAGAAGCGGCGAAGACGGCGAGGATCAGAAGCTCGGCGATGAGGCCCATCGCATAATCGCCGGCAAAGAACGGCATCGCGGCGATGAGCAGGACGGCAAGGGTGAAGACAGCCCGCGACGTTGCAGAAAGCGGCCGCAGCACTGTTTCTTGGACGGATGATCGCAACCCTTCGCCCTCGCCGAAGCGGCCGAAGAGGCCGTAGGGTCGCACCGCGAGGACGATGCCCATGACGAGAAAGACGAGCACGAGGGTGATCTTGGGCAGGAAGAGAATGCCGAAAGCCTGAATGACGCCGATGAGCACCGCCGAGACGTAAGCACCGACCAAACTGCCGAGGCCGCCCACCACCACCACGACGAAGGCTTCGACGACGACCGACACGTCCATGTTGAGGTTCACAGCCTCGCGCGGAAGCTGCAGCGCGCCGCCGAGGCCGGCGAGCGCCGAGCCGAGGAAGAAGACGCTCGAGAACAAGCGCCGCTCATCGACGCCGAGCGCTGCGACCATCTCGCGATCCTGCGTCGCGGCGCGCACGAGGAGCCCGAAGCGTGTGCGGCGAAAGAGAAGCCACAAGCCGCCGAGCAGCAAAGGGCCGACCGCAATGAGGAAAAGCTCGTAAACGGGAAAGCGGCTTGCCAAGATGCTGACAAATCCAGTGAGCCCCGGCGCGCGAGGCCCAAGCAGATCCTCGGGTCCCCAGATCGCCAGCGCCACATCCTGGACGATGAGCACGACGCCGAAAGTGGCAAGGAGCGGATAAAGCTCAGGCGCGCGGCGCAGCCGACGCAAGATCAGCATCTCGACGAGGACGCCGACCGCGCCCACGATCAAGGCCGCGGCAAGGACGCTGCCCCAGAAGCCCGGCGCACCGAGAGTCATGACGCGGTGCGTCAGGCTCCAGCCGAGATAGGCGCCGAGCATGTAGAAGGAGCCATGCGCGAAATTCACGACGCGGGTCACGCCGAAGATGATGGAGAGGCCCGAGGCGACGAGAAAAAGCGAAGAGGCGCTCGCGAGCCCATTGAGCGCTTGGATGAGAAGGATGTCGGGAGAAAGAACGGTCACGAGGGATCAGAAGGTAAGGGCGCAAGAAAGTCGGGGTGAATGGCGCTCATCGAGCAAGGGTCCGCACGATCATCTGGGGGCAGTCCCCCGGCTCGCACCGTTCGCCTTGCCGGACATGACATGCAGGTTCCGGCACCGAACTTTTTGCGCGGCGCCTCGATCCGCGCGAGGCGGCCGCGCGTGACGGCGCCTCAGCCGGCCGGACGCAATATCTTCACCTCGGAATCCGGCGGCAGATATTTCGCTCCGTCTCGGTAGTTCCAATTGGACATCACCCCAAGGCCGTCCTTCAGCGCGATCTTGCCGACGAAGGCGCCCATGGTGCTTTGGTGATCGATGGCGCGAAATTCGATCGGGCCGAACACCGTCGTGAGCTTGAGGCCTTCGAGCGTCGAGACGAGCTTCTCGTTATCGGTCGAGCCGGCCTTGGCGAGCGCGGCCGCGATCGAGTTCACCGTCTCGTAGCCGACCACGGAGCCGAGCTTCGGCATCTCGCCGTATTTCGCCTTGTAGGCGTCGCGGAAGGCGACGTGCTCGGGCGTGTTGAGATCGCCATAAGGATAGCCGGTGACGATCCAGCCTACCGGCGCCTCCGCGCCCAAGGGATCGACATATTCGGGCTCGCCAGTCAGCATGCTCACCACGGAACGCCCCTCGAACAGGCCGCGCGTCGTGCCCTGGCGCACGAAATTGGTGAGATCTCCGCCAAAGGTCACGTTGAAAATGGCCTCCGGCTTGCCGGCCTCGAGCGCCTGGATCGTCGCGCCCGCATCGATCTTGCCGAGCGCCGGATATTGTTCGGCCACGAACTCCACATCGGGCTTGGCTCTCTTCAGAAGGTCCTTGAACCATTTGTTGGCGGATTGGCCGTATTCGTAGTTGGGCGCGACGAGCGCCCATCTCTTCGCCGGAAGCTTTGCCGCCTCCTCGACAAGCATGGCGGCTTGCATATAGGTCGAGGGGCGAAGCCTGAAAGTGTAGTGGTTGCCCTTCCCCCAGACGAGGGCGTCGGTCAAGGGCTCGGACGCGAGGTAAAGGCGCTTCCTCTGGTTCGCGACATCGGCGAGCGCGAGCCCGATATTCGAGAGGAATCCGCCGGCGAGCACGTCCACCTTCTCGGCGTCGAGGAGGTCACCGGCATAGCGCACGGCATCCTCTGGTTTTCCACCATCGTCACGAAAAACGGTTTCGATCTTTCGCCCGTTGACGCCGCCTGCGGCATTCACCTTCTCGAGCGCCAGCTCCCAACCTTGGCGGTAAGGCTTGAGAAAGGCGGGCTGGGCGGTGTAGCTGTTCACCTCGCCAATCTTGATCGCGTCCTCGGCGTGCAAGATCGCAGGCGCGCCAAGTGCGGCAAGGGTCGAGGCTCCGGCAAGAAAGCTGCGGCGGTCGAGCGTCATCATGCGCGTCCCCATTCATGGCGTCGGTTCGTCTGACTTGCGCCCGTAAGGCTATTCGCTTCGAGCGCCGCCGCGCAAGGGCCGAGAGGGTCCGCCTTGTGAGCGCCTTCTGTCCGAGCCTTCACGGCCTCGCTCTCAGCGCCGCTGCCCCGACCGCGGAGCCTGCCACCACCGCTGCGAGCGCGAGCGCCGTGAGCGCGAGGAAGGGCAAGGTGAAGCTCACACCACCGGGGCGGCTCGCTTCGGCGGTCGCGACGCCAAAAATGAGGATAGGCACCATGAGCGGCACGACCAGGATCGAGAGCAGCATCCCGCCCCGACGCAAGCTCGCGGTGAGGGCCGCCCCGATCGCACCCGTGAAGGTGAGGGCGATCGTGCCGGGCACGAGGCTCACAGCGGTTCCTAAAAGCGCCACGGGCTCGATGCCGAGCATGAGGCCGAAGAGCGGTGCCGCGACCGCCAAGGGAAGCCCGCTCGCGAGCCAATGCGCCACGCTCTTCGCGGCAACGATCGCCTCGAGCGGCACGCCGCTCATGCGCATGAGGTCGAGCGCGCCATCCTCCTCATCGGCCTGGAACAAGCGATCGAGCCCGATCAAGGTCGCGAGCAGCGCGCCGATCCAGAGCACGGCCGGGCCGATCCGCGACAAGAGGTTGAGATCGGGGCCGACCGCGAAGGGCAGGATGGCCACGAGAGCAAGGTAGAAGACGATTCCGAGGCTGAAGCCGCCCCCGATCCGCGTCGCGAGCTTGAGGTCCCTCGAGATGAGGGCGAGAAGCGCGCGCGTCATACGCCGCCGATCCTGATCTCAGCCGCGCCGATGCCAAGCGGCTCGTGCGTCGCGGCGACGATCAGGCCGCCCGCCGCGAGATGATCGCCCATCAGCTTCGTGAGCACTGCGCGCGAAGCGCTGTCGAGCGCCGCGGTGGGCTCATCGAGGAGCCAAAGCGGACGCCGCGCCACGAGAAGGCGCGCGAGCGCCACCCGGCGTCGCTGGCCGGCCGAGAGATAGGCGCAAGGCAGATGCAGTACGTGTTCGAGTTCGAGCGTAGCGAGCGCCGCTTTCGACGAGAGCGAGGGCGACCCGAGCAACGCTTGCGAGAAGCTCAGATTCTCCGAGACGAGCAGCTGCGACTTCAGCCCGTCGCGGTGGCCGATGAGATGGGCTTCCTCCGAGAGCTCGATCTCCTCGCCTTCATCCTCGAGGCGAGCCGCGCCGGAGAGCGGCTTCAGAAGTCCGGCCAAAATGGACAAGAGGCTCGTCTTGCCGGCGCCATTGGGGCCGGTGAGGAGGGCGGCCTCACCGCTCTCGACGGTGAAGCTCATCCCCGAAAAGAGCACGCGACCGCCTCGCTCGCAGGCAAGCTCCGAAACGATGAGGCGCAACGAACCCTCCGCGGATGATTCGGCGGGCGATCAAGGGAGAGCTTACCCTCGTTGCGCGGCCGGCGCGATCTGGACAGTGTCGCGCCAGCCCTTTATACGCGCTCACTCCGCTCGCGGCGATGCCGCGATGCTGCCCAGGTAGCTCAGTTGGTAGAGCACGTGACTGAAAATCACGGTGTCGGTGGTTCGATTCCGCCCCTGGGCACCACATTTTTATCATAAATCAAATCGGACAAGAGAAGATGGGGGCTAATGCGAGGGAAGATCTCGCAGCTCGTCGCGGCAAATCTCACCCAATGTGAGCAGCGGGTCCACGAGCCCTCTGTTCAGCGTGAGGTCTCGCAGCTCGGGGAAGGTCTTATTGGGATGGGAATAGGTATCGAGGATTGTTGCCACGACCGTCTCTGCGTTCTCGATGACAGTGGGATCGGATGCCATTCGCATCTTGCTGAGGAGAGCGTAGATGCTCACCAGCGCCGAAGGGTCAGCCTGGTCACGTACGAGAGCGTCCAACTAAAGCTCGCAGCCTCGTCGGTAAATCGCCCATAGAGTTTCTTTCGCCCAAGCGTGTTTGCTGAAGCTCGCTGGGCGCGATCCTCTCGTGTCTTGCTGAGCCAAGTGGTTACAAGCGAGCTCAAAGCACCCACGACCAATCCCAAAATACCGCCAATCCGGAGAGATGAGCAGCGTCCATGACGAGGTTCTCATTCAAGAGAGGGCTCGTCACGAAGTAGCCGCTGCTCTTCTCACGCCTGCGCTGCGAGGCTGCCCGCGACCGGCGCATCCGATACGCTCAGCGGCTCGTCCTTCTCCCTGATGCGGTTGACGGCGACGTAGAGTGCCGGAAGAAAGACGAGGGTCAGGAGCGTTGCTACCGCGAGGCCCCCCATGATCGCGTAGGCCATCGGACCCCAGAACACGGTGGACGCGATCGGAATCATGCCAAGGATTGCAGCAGAAGCGGTGAGCAGGATCGGGCGGAACCGATGCATGGTGGCTTCCACGACCGCGTCCCAGACGTGACGCCCTTGTGCTTTCTCCTTCTCGACCTGATCGATGAGGATGACGGAGTTGCGCGCGATCATCCCTGTGAGGGCGAGCACGCCAAGCATCGCCACGAAGCCCAGGGGTTTGCCCGAAATCAGGAGGGCCGCGACGACCCCGAGGAGGCCCATAGGAGCGACGCTGAGCACCAGGAACAGGCGGCCGAATCTCTGAAGCTGGATCATCAGCACCGTCAAGATGAGAATGAGCATGAGCGGCAAGACGGCGATGAGCGACGTTTGCCCCTTGTTGCTCTCCTCGACTGTTCCGCCAACGTCGATGTGGTAGCCGCTCGACAGACCGGCGTTGAGAGCCGCCATCTCCGGCGACAGCTCCTGAACAACGCTGGCGGCTTGGACGCCAGGCGCGAGATCGGCTTGCACCGTCACGGTCGGGCGCCGATCGCGCCGCCAGACAATGGGGTATTCCTGGCCGTAATCGATCGAGGCAATCTGGCTCAAAGGAACGGTCCGTCCGTTGGGCAGCGGCACCTGAAGCGTCCGGATTGTTTCGAGCGACATGCGCTGCTCGGCGGAGGCACGGACCAGCACGTCCACCAGGTAGATCCCGCTTCGCACTTGGGTGGCCGTGATGCCCGACACCACCGTGTTCAGCGACTGGGCCACATCTTGCGTGCTGAGGCCCAGCAGCCGAGCCTGGTCCTGATCGATGCGGAGCCTGATCGTGCGCGCCGGCTCCATCCAATTGTAGTTGACGTTTCGGGCAGCGGCTGTGGACCCGATAAGCTGAGCGACGTGGAGCGCTATCGCCCGCACCTTCTCCGGATCCGGTCCGCTTACCCGGTATTGCAGCGGCCAACCGACCGGCGGGCCCAGTTCCAACGGGTAGACCCGCCCGACCATACCCGGAAACTCGGTCGCCAGGGCCTGCTCCAGCTTTGCTTTGACACGCTCGCGTTGCTGTAGGCCTTTAGTGACGACCACGGCCTGGGAGAAGAAGTCATTCGGGAGCTGGACATTGAGGGGCAGATAGAACCTCACCGCGCCTTGGCCGACATACGTGCTCCAATGGTCGACGTCCTGATCGTCCGCTAGAAGCGTGTCCAATCGGGCCGAGGCCTCCCGGGTCGCGTAGATCGAAGCGTTCTCGGGGAGTTGCAAGTCCACGAGCAGCTCGGGTCGATCGGATGCCGGGAAGAATTGCTGCGGAACGAAGCGCATGCCGAAGAGGGCTGCGCCGAACAGGACGAGCGTGACCGCGACCGTGACCCAGCGGGCTCGCATCGCGAGCACGAGCACATGGCGGAATGTCCGCAGGATCGGGCCGGGCTCGTCCGAGTGAGTGGTCTTCGGCTTCTTGAGCATCCAAACGCCGAGCATGGGCGCAAACAGTGCGGCGACAACCCAGGAGGCAATCAGCGCGATCGCGACAACGGCGAAGATCGAAAATGTGTACTCGCCTGCTGCACTGCGCGCGAAACCGATGGGAACGAAGCCCGCGACGGTGACGAGCGTACCGGCCAGCCTCGGAAACGCGGTGGAGCTGAAGGCGAAAGAGGCGGCTTCTTCCTTTTCGTCGCCGTGCTCGAGCCGCGTCACCATTGCCTCGATCGTGATCATGGCGTCGTCGACCAGCAGTCCGAGCGCGATGATGAGGGCGCCTAAAGAGATCCGCTGTAGGTCGATTCCAAAAAGTGACATCGTCACGAACACTGCCGCGAGAACGAGCGGGATCGAGAGCGCCACCACGGCGCCTGCGCGTAGACCAAGGGCGAACAGGCTCACCGCGAGGACGATCCCGATCGCCTCCCAGAGCGCCTCCATGAAATCGTCCACCGCGTGGGCGACCGTTGCGGGTTGGTTGGCAACAAGCGTCGGTTCGATCCCGACTGGCAGGTTCGCTGTGATATCCGCCATTGCCTGCGCGACGTTGCGCCCAAGCGTCATCACGTCACCACCTTTGCGCATGGCGATCGCGAGCCCTATGCCGTCTCGACCGTTTACGCGAAAAATTGGCTGGGCGGGATCCGCAGGGCCGCGCGTGACATGCGCGATATCGCCCAGGCGGATCATCCGGCCATTGGCGACGAAGTTGACCGCCAGGATGTCCTGCTCGGTCTGGAACGCGCCCGACGTCCGAATAAGAAGCTTCTCCTCGCCAGTCTGTACCACACCCGCCGGAATGACGGCGTTTTGAGCCTGCAACGCGGCGATGAGCGCTGCCCGGT
>JAFAQA010000484.1 GCA_019246665.1 Hyphomicrobiales bacterium | reverse complement strand
TTGGCGAGCTCGACGAGACCGAAGCCCGCGGCCTTGCGGAAGGCCCGGACGCCCTGCCCAATCGCGGCCTCGAGCCGGTCGACGGAATGAGGATTGTGAGCCAGGACGGGCGCGCTCATCGGGCCTGGCCCGGGAGTGCTTTTTTCTGGGGCCGGCAGGCGCGCACGCTGCGTTGCCTTCGCTCTCTTCATCAGGTCAGTCTACATTTCAACGTAGTTTCACAGCAAGAAACCTTTTTCTTGACAGTAAACTAAATTCTTTCACATCATCGGTTACAGAAAAAACGGTTGCGATGGCGGGCCAGGGAGCGATGCCCAAGGCATACCCCGAATATTCGGGGAGGGAAGGCTGCTCGAGGCTATGAACCCCAAGGCGGCAGCGCAATGATCTACAATTGGGATTTCTCGCTCGTCTTCGCGCGTCCCGACGAATGGCTGCGCGGTGCGATCGTGACTCTCATCTATGCGGCCGCAACGATCGGAGGCGGCCTTCTGATTGGGCTCGTCTGCGGCATCGCGATGCTGAGCCGACATCGCGTCTTGATGTCACCCATTCATTTTTTTGTGCAATTCTTCCGCTCGACGCCACTGTTGATCCAGATCGTCTGGTTTTACTATGCGCTGCCGGTGATCATCGGGATCAACCTTCCCGCCTGGCTCGCGGCTGGTCTGGGGCTCACCCTCTATATGGGAGCCTTTTCGGCCGAGATCTTTCGTGGCGGCATCGTATCGATCGACAAGGGACAGTGGCAGGCGGCGCGCGCGCTCGGCATGCTGCCTTCCCAGATGATGCGGCGCATCATCCTGCCGCAGGCGACGCGTCGCATGCTGCCGCCTTTCGTCAATCAATCCATCCTGCAACTGAAGAACACCTCGTTGCTTTCGGTGGTCGCAGTCCCAGACCTGATGTACACGGGCTCGATCATCGTCTCGGAGACCTTTCGCCCCCTCGAGGTGTATACGAGCCTCGCCTTCGTCTATTTCGTCATCCTCTATCCCTTGCAGCGCCTCGCAATGGCGCTCGAGCGTCGCGACGATGTTTGAGACGGCACAGGCGCGAGAAATGAGCGGAAACGAGCTATCTCTCGTCGAGGTTCGCGACCTGAAGAAGTCTTACGGAGGCGTGGCGGCGGTGAAGGGAGTTTCCCTTACCGTGAAGCGCGGCGACGCGCAGTTCATCATCGGGCCGAGCGGGTGCGGCAAGTCGACATTCCTGCGCTGCATCAACCTTCTCGAGGAGCCGTCCGGTGGCTCGCTTCGCGTCGGCTCGACGACGATCGATTTCGACAGTGGCCGCCGCTTGTCCGTGAGGGAGCAGGCCAGCTTTCGTAGCGATGTCGGGATGGTGTTTCAGCAATTTCACCTCTTCCCCCACATGACGGCGCTGCAGAACGTCATGGAGGGGCCGGTCACCGTGCGGCGCATGCCGAAGAAGGAGGCGCGCGAATGGGCCGCGAGCCTACTCGCGAAGGTAGGGCTCTCGGACAAGCGCGACGCGATGCCTCGTCATCTTTCCGGAGGCCAGGCGCAGCGTGTTGCGATCGCCCGCGCGCTCGCCATGTCGCCGGCGGTGCTACTGCTCGACGAGGTCACATCGGCCCTCGACCCGGAGCTTGTCGGCGAAGTTCTCGCGGTCGTGCGACAGCTTACCGAGGAGGGCATGACGATGATCGTGGTGACTCACGAGATGGGCTTCGCGCATGAGGTGGCCAATTACGTGGCTTTCATGGACGAGGGCCGCATCGTCGAGTGCGGCCCCCCGCCCGCGGTGCTGGACCGTCCAAGGAGCAGTCGCCTGCAGTCCTTCCTGCGACGCTTCAGGACCGCGCAGCCATGAGGCGGCACTGTTCCATCTCTGACGCGGGGGAAGGAACCGATCGAGAAGGAAGACGGCGATGGGCGAAAGTCGAGACGTGACAACAGAGAGGCAAGGTCCACGGAGGTAAAGATGCGGCGTCGAATTCATATTGTTGCTATCGCGGCGTTGATCGCTTCGGGTCTCGCTTGGGGTCTCTTCACAGGGAATGCAAGCGCCCAGGCGCCGTCCATATGGACCGATGTGATGGGCAAGAAGAAGCTGACGAGCTGTATCGTGCCCTCCTATCAGCCCTATTCCTGGAAGGATCAGGACGGGAAGTGGCAGGGCTTCGTCGCCGAGATGGCGCGCAATGTAGCCGGCGCGATGCATGTCGATCTCGACTTCGTCGAGACTTCGTTCAAAACGGTGGTGCTCGATCTCCAGAGCGGAAAGTGCGATGTCTTTTTCGGGTTCAACGCTACGCCCGAGCGGGCGCTTGCGATCGATTTCGCCGGCCCGCTTTACACGCTCGGATTCATCTTCATCAATCGCAACGGCTGGACGCCGCCAGGGCCGGGTTGGGCGGATTACAACAAGCCTGAGATCCGTATTTGCTATCCGCTCGGCACCAGCATGGAGCAGCAGGCCAAGCGCTGGGACCCGAAAGCGACGCTCATCGCGCTCGGCTCGACCGATGAGTGC
>JAFAQA010000442.1 GCA_019246665.1 Hyphomicrobiales bacterium | reverse complement strand
TCAGCCTCAAAGGACGGCGAGGTTTGAGGCGAATCCTTCGCGCCTTCCTCGGCAACGGTGCGGGATTCGGGTTCATTTCCCCCATTCCTCGCCCCGGTCTCGATTGAGGCGGGGATGGGGAGTTCCTTCGTCTCGGCCGCCTCCGGGCCGGGCACGGGAGCAAGAGCGGAGGCCGTCCCCTGTGAAGCACTCGGGAGCGAAGCGGCGGGGGGCGCTTCGATGCGTGCGAGCGCCTTGAAGGGGCCTGGCAGAGCCTCGACCCATTCGGGCGGATGTTCCCAAACGAAGGCCCCGATGCGCCCGCTCTCCGGCGCGAAAGGCGCCCAATGCGGGAAGCTCGTGCCATCGGCGATCCACGCCGGATCGCGCGGCGCGTGGGCCGCGCGCGCCAACCACTCGCGCGCAAGCCCCGTCATGCCGTGCTCGGCCTCCTCGATCTCCGCCATGAGGAGACAGACCCGGGCGGTTGGGCGTGACTCCGCCAAGGGCGCGAGCCCTTGGCGCGCCTCGGCGAATTGCCGCGCCGCAAGCAGTGCCCGCCCGAGCGCCACCCTTGCCTCCTCATGATCGGGCGTGAGCCTTGTGAGCTTGGCGATGTGCTTTGCGCGTTCCATCGCCGAAGCCGCGGGGCCAAGCGAAAGATACGCCTCGGCGAGGTCCGGATGCGGCATCTTTTGCCAGGCGGCCTCGATGATGCGCGCCGCCCGTCGCTGCCGTCCTTCTTCCACGAGCACGGAAGCTGCGGTGACGGCCGCCGGCGTGAGACCGGGATCGATCTTCAACGCCTTGAGCGCGGCGTGCAGCGCCTCCTTCGGCTGCGAATCTCGCAAATCGAGCCCACGCGCGGCCATAAGCGCCGCCTTGGCGCGACGCATCTCGCCCGCTTCCATCGCGCCGAGCCGATGATTGCGCTCCAGCGTCGCGAGAGCCGCCATCCAGTCACGAGCGTGGCATTGCGCGGTGAGCGTCGCTTCATGCGCCCAGGGCAAGAATACGTCGAGCGCTGCCGCCTTCGCCGCGTGCCGATGCGCGTCGACGTGATCGCCCCTGCGTCTCGCCTCGACGAAAAGGCCGCGCAAGCCAAGGCCGCGCGTGTCGGCGATCTCGGACATGCGCGCAAACGCCTCCTTCGCGGCGGCGCGATTGCCGTTGAGCTGAGCCGTTTGCGCCTTGAGCAAGAGCGCCAAAGGTTCATGGCCAGCGAAACGTTCCGCAGACTGTGCATGACGCGAGGCCGCGTGGAGATCTCCCGAGGCGACGGCGACGAGCCCCTTGGAAATCGCCGTGCGCCCTTTGGCATCCCGGCGGGCGCGCGACAGGGCGAATGTCGCGAACGGCAAGCGGAACAGAAAAAGGAGGAGCCGGATGCCAAAATAGAGCGCCACGGCGGCGGCAATCAGCGCGAGGATCACCACCGGAAGCGAAGTCTCGTAGACCCGCGAGCCGAGCGACAAGGAGACGAGACCATGCTGCTCGACCAGGAAAATGCACAGGAACGCCAAGGCGAGCGTGACAAGGAGAAAGAGAAGGATGCGCCACATGGAAAATCAGCCGCCGCTATCGGTGCTGCTCGAGCGACGAATGGCTTCGAGCGCGGCGGTGCTGATCCGTCGCGTAGCCGCGTAAGCATCGGCGAGCGACTTGATGCGTTCTCCCGAATGGGGCGTCGCGCTCTTCTCGAAGACCGGTAAGGTTTCCCATGCCTCGCGTGCGGCCGGGATATCACCGCGCAAAAGCGCCTCCTCGACGGCTCCGGCAGGCGAGCCCGGTTCATCGACGCCGATGTGGCGTACTCGCACGATCCGCCCGAGGAAGCCCATGATACGATCCCACCAATTCCCGGGCTGGGACGTCTCCGCGACTTTTTCCCGCGCGGCGTCGAGCTCGTTCTCGAAATCCGCCGCGAGCGAAGCGGGCGAAGGCGCCCCCTTGTCGGCAAAGGGCCGCAAAGCCTCGACACGCATCGGATCGGCGCCTAGCCGCGACAGCGCATCGAGCTCACCCGCGTAGGGAACGCCGCGATTCAAATCCGCCTCGATGGCGCGAGCCATGACGAGGATCGAGGGCGCATTGACCTCCTGCTTCGGACGCGCCGTGACCGATTGCTCGAGCGTGGCGAGCTCTTTTTGCAGTGCGGCCAGCTTGCTTTCGAC
>JAFAQA010000295.1 GCA_019246665.1 Hyphomicrobiales bacterium | reverse complement strand
CAGAATGAAGGACAGCCAATAAGGCCAGCCGAGATCGACGGCGAACACCACCATCATGAAGGCGGCCACCATCGAGAACTCACCTTGAGCGAAGTTCACCACATTTGTGGCGCGGAAGATCAGCACGAAGCCGAGCGCCACGAGCGCGTAAACGGCGCCGATGCCGACGCCGGTGAAGAGAAGCTGGAGGATGAGATCCATTGCGCCCCGAAGAGCCCCTCTTCGGCAGGCTCAATCGGTGAAGTCGATATGCTTGTCGAAGACGATGTTGCCCTTGTCGTTCTTCACGACGTTGTAGCCGTGCAGCCCGTCGCCGTTGGCATCGAAATTATATGTGCCTTCGGCCCCGGCGTAGTTCTTGGTCGCAAGGATCGCTTCGCGAATGGCTTGGGGATCGGTCTTGCCGGCCTTGTTGATCGAGGCGCACAGAATCGTGATCGCGTCAAAGGTCCAGGCGGATTGATTGTCTGGAGGCACCTTGGCGGCGTCACGGTAAAGCTTGCCATAGGCTTTGGAGGCGTCGCTCGAATCCTCGGCGTAGTCGGCGACACCGAAAGTGCCGTAGAGTGCGGGCCCGGCGAGCTTTAACGCCGAGACATTCACGATCGAGGGGGAACCCACGTAAGGGATGTTGACGCCGAGCTGGCGAAGCTGGCGGGCGAAGATGCCAAGGTCATTCTCGAAGGTGAAATAGGAGCCGAGGATATCGGCGCCCGACTGCTTCACGGCGAGCACGACCGGCGTGAAATCCTGGCTCTGGTTGGCGTAGCCCTGGTCGAGCGCGACCGTGGCGCCGATCTTGCCGAGCGCCTCGGTGAGCGCCTTGCCGCCGGCGGTGCCGAAGGCGTCGGTCGAATGCACGATGGCCCATTTCTTCTTGCCGAGCGTGTTCACGCCGTAATCGGCGAGCACGCGGCCGGAATAGGAATCGTTCGGCCGAAAACGGAAGAGCCATTGATTGCCCATATGGGTGAGGGCGGGATCGGTGCCCCCGATCATCACCGGCTTGCCGAGCTTCGAAACGTCAGGCGCCATGGCGTGCACCTGCGTCGAGCGGATGGAGCCGAGGAAGGCCACGATGTCGTCTTGCGCGGCAAGTTTCGAGAATGCGAGCACGATTCCGGGATTGGTCGTCTGGTCGTCCTCGATGATCAGCTCGACCTGCTTGCCAAGCACGCCGCCCGCCTTGTTGACGGCATCGAGCGCGATCTTGGCCCCGGTCTGCGCGTAGCGGCCTTGCTCGGCGGCGGGGCCGGTCACGGGCGCGCACATGCCGATCTTGAGCGTCGCTCCTTGCGCGCCGGCCCGCCCAATTAAGGCGGGCGCGGCAATGCTTGCGGCAAGCGCGGTCGAAAAATTGCGACGCGTCAGCTTCATCCTGCTCTCCAGTTTTGTTTCGTCCCCGAGGCCGTTTTGACCTTCAGTTTCTTGTCGGGCGCGTCGTGACAGCACGCTCTTCGCCCGCCGACACGAGTAAGGCCATTTCGAGTAGGTGTCCATGGCAAGCGATCGCGACTCGCCTGCAAACGCTATTGTTTCGAGCTTACGAGAAAGTGATTGCACGTGCGTCATGGCTGGACTTGGTCCCGCCATCCATGCCTGTGCTATGTCGGCAAGGCAAAGGAAAGGCGTGGATGCCCGCACCTGATCCTCGGAATACACCGAGGACGGGCAGACGAAGGATCCCGCCCGCGACAGAAAGCGCTTTCATGAGCCTCTCACGCCTCAACGCCGCGATCGGCAAGATCAACGACGTGCTTTGCGCCGCCTCGGTGCTGGTCTGGGACAGCCGCACCATGCTTCCGAAGGGCGGCAGCGCGGCGCGGGCGGAGCAACTGGCGACCCTCTCGCTCCTTGCGCGCGACCTTCTGCTTTCGGACGAGACGCGAAAGGCGCTGGACGGCGCGCGTCGCGAGGTCGAGACCCTGCCGCAGGATGATGCGTGGCGGCGGGCCGTGCACAAGGTCGATGAGGCGATCGCCTTGCATCGGCGCATTCCGGCGACGCTCATCGAGCGCAAGACGAAGGCACGCGTCCTCGGCGCCCAGATCTGGGTCGAGGCGCGGGCGAATAGCGATTTCGCGAGCTTCGCGCCCGCTCTCGCCGACATCGTCGCGGTGACGCGCGATTATGCCGACGCGGCGGGCTGGTTCGGGCATCCTTACGATGTGCTCATCGGCCTCTACGAGCCCGGCGCCACATTCGCCGAAGTGAGAACGCTCCTCGATGAGCTGAAGCGCGGCATCACGCCCATCCTCGAGGCGGCGCTCGGGCGCCCGCGCCCGGCTCGGGATTTTCTCGACGAGCCCTTTTCGGAAGAGAAGGTGAAGGCCGCGGCGCGCCTCCTCACCGAGGTGCTCGGCTATGATTACGAGCACGGCCGTCTCGACAAGACGGTGCATCCCTTCGCCATCTCCTTCACGCGCGAGGATGTGCGCATCACCATGCGGCTTGGCGAGCGAAGTTTCGCCAACTCGCTCTTTGGTGCGATGCACGAGACCGGGCATGGCCTCTATGAGCAAAATGTCGACCCGGCCTTTACCCGCACGCCGCTCACGACAGATCTCGTCGGCCTTCATGCGGGCGGCGGCGCGAGCCTCGGCGCGCATGAATCCCAATCGCGCCTGCAGGAGAATCATGTCGGCCGCAGCCGTGATTTCTGGCACGCGCATTTCGGCCGGATGAAGGAGGTTCTGGGCGGTCTCGACGGCGTCGAAGCGGAGGCGTTTCGGCTTGCGGTGAACGACGTGTCGCCAGGCCTCATTCGCACCGAGGCCGATGAGCTCACCTATGATTTCCACATCATGCTGCGGGTCGAGCTCGAGGCGGCTTTGCTTACAGGAGACATCAAGGTTGCAGAGATTCCGGGTGCCTGGGGGGAAGCGATGAAGCGCCATCTCGGGGTGGCGGTGCCGAACGACCGCGAAGGCTGCCTGCAGGACGTGCATTGGGCCTCAGGATCCATCGGGTCGTTCTGCACCTATACGCTCGGCAACGTCATGGCCGCGCAGCTTTTCGAGGCCGCGAATCGGAGGGGCGAAGGCGTGGCGCAAGGCCTCACGAAAGGTGACACGGCGCCGCTTCGCCTCTGGCTCAAGGAGAATGTCTGGCGGCACGGCAAGCGTTTCACCCGTGACGAGCTCTTGACGCGAGCGACGGGCAGGGCGCTCGAGGCGGGGCCTTACCTGCGGTATCTCGAAGGGAAATACGGGAAGGCCGCATAGGCCGTGCCTCAAACCTCCCCGCTCATCCCGCGAATGCAGTACGTCCGCTCATCCCCGCCTTCGCGTTAGGGATGTACACATCTTGGCCCACGCCTCGAGCCGCCCCCCACCCGTACCCTCCCCACCACTCGCTGCGCTCGTGGGGGGAGGGGAATGCCCAGCGCTGATCCTTGACTTTGGCGTGATGCGCCAGCGCCGGGCCCCTCCCTTCCCCACGAGCCACGGGTTCCAGTTTTGGGGCGACGATGCAGGTAGGGCGAGTGGTGGGGAGCATACGGGTGGGGGAATGAAGAGCACCATCCTCGCCCGGAACGAAGACGTACAATGATGTGCGCATGTCTTAGCGCGCGCCTGCGGGGATCCAGTTCTTCTTGGAATCGTGCTGGAGGTCTAGATTCCCGC
This sequence comes from Hyphomicrobiales bacterium, assembly GCA_019246665.1. GTDB lineage: Bacteria > Pseudomonadota > Alphaproteobacteria > Rhizobiales > Beijerinckiaceae > GAS188. The sequence goes on along the minus strand of JAFAQA010000295.1, from coordinate 756 downwards.
CTTCCGCGGGAATGAGCGCGGGGTGGAGACGCGCAATGCCGCTCCCGCACGATCGTTCAAGCCCGCCCTGGCGCGGGCTTGTAAGATCATCCCATCGAGACTTCTGGCGGAAGGCTCAGATGGACCTCGGCAGCACGCTCCTCTCCGGCATTTGGCGTCCTCTTCTGGCGCTCATCCTCGCATCCGTGGTCGTCATGGGAAGCCCCGGGCCCTCGACGATCAGCGTCACGGCGGTCGGGGCCGCTTTCGGGGTCAGGCGCTCGCTGCATTATGCCTTGGGCCTGATCACAGGCACGATCGCGGTGTTGTTGATGGTCGCGGCGGGCGTCGTCGCGGTCGTGGTCGCGATCCCTTATGGGGCTCGCCTCGTCGGCGCCGTCGCGGCCGCTTACATTCTATTCCTCGCCTATAAGATCGCGACGGCCCCGCCGCTCGAGGCGCGTAGCGCGCAAGCGGCGCCCCCTTCCTTCGCGGGCGGCGTTCTGCTCGCCATCGCCAACCCCAAGGCCTATCTCGCTATCGCGGCCGTTTTCGCGGGCACGACCGTCATCGAGGAGAGCCGTGGCGTCGACGCCGCCGTGAAGCTGGTGCTGCTCAGCCTCATGATCGTGCTCATTCACCTCGCCTGGCTTCTCACCGGCGCTTCGCTCTCGAGCTTGCTTCGCGACCCGGTGAGCTCGCGCGTCATCAACGTTTCGCTGAGCGCGGCGCTGGTGATCACCACCTTCATTGCCTTGCTGAGCTGAGCGGGGTCAG
>JAFAQA010000215.1 GCA_019246665.1 Hyphomicrobiales bacterium | reverse complement strand
CGCTCGCGACATGCAACGATGTCGGTCACCGCCGACTGACAAGCATGCTCGAGGAATTCGATCTGGATGACGTCGAGACGGTAGGCGATTTCATTCTGGAGAATTCCCGGCGCGCTACGCTCGAACGAATTGCAGCGCTGAAATCAGGGAGCGCGGAAGGTTCGATGCTGAGCGATGGTTTCGCAACACCCATCGAAATCAAGGTCAAGGTGACGATTGGTTCAGATGAAATAACGGTCGATTTCGCAGGGACATCACCGGTTGATCCGAAGGGCATCAATTCTCCGCTGGTCTATACCAAAGCCTATTCATGCTTCGCGTTGAAATGCGCGATCGCTCCCGACATCCCGAACAATGCCGCTTCGCTTGATCCCTTCAAGATCAGCGCGCCGGAGAACACGATCGTCAATGCGCTTCACCCTGCGCCTGTCGCGCTTCGGCATGTGATCGGTCATCTCATCCCCGATACCGTTTACAACGCGCTCGACAAGCTGCTGCCGGATACCGTGCCGGCCGAGGGCGCTGGCCCGCTGTGCAACTTCCAGGTGTCCTTGCGGCCGGCATCAGAAGCCGCGCGAAAGGCTGGCGCCCAACGCGCGGAGGTCTTGACCTTCAATTGTGGCGGCTCCGGCGCTCGCCCGCATGTTGATGGCATGAACACCACCGCCTTTCCCTCCGGGGTCATGACCATGCCGATCGAGGCGACCGAGCATACCGGTCCCGTCATCATTTGGCGCAAGGAGCTGCGGCCCGACTCCGGTGGCGCCGGGCGCTACCGTGGCGGCCTTGGCCAATTCATGGAGGTCGGCGCCGTCGAAGGTCACGTCTTCGATATTTCCGCCATGTTCGACCGTGTGAAATACCCGCCCCGAGGACGACGAGGCGGCGGCAATGGTGCGGCCACCGAGATCTCGCTCGACGACGGGACGCCCATGGCGGGAAAGGGACGCCAATTCGTGCCTGAGGGCCGCAAGGTCATGTTGTCGCTTCCAGGCGGAGCAGGTTACGCCGCCGCATTCGAAAGGCCCCGCTCCGAGGTGCTTCGTGATCTCGCCCTTGGCTATATTTCGCTCGAGACGGCCACAACTATTTACGGGTTGGCGGAGTCCGAGGCCCGGACAATCGAGGCCGGCCTGAAACGTGGCGAGCTGCCGGCGCGGGATGAAGTACCCGTGATGCCGCTCACCGATAAATAAGGAACGGACATGCCCCTTTACGAGCGCATCCTGATCACCGGGGCGGCGGGCCGCCTTGGGTCGCAGCTTCGTGCCGGCCTTGCTCCGCTGGCAAGGACGCTTCGTCTCGGGGATCGCGAACCTCTCGGCGAGCGAGCCGCGAACGAGGAGCATTCGATCTTCGATCTTGCCGACAGTGGTGCTACCATCGCGGCGACCAAGGACTGCGACGCGATCGTCCACTTCGGCGGCGCACCCTATGAGCGCCCTTGGCAAGAGGTTCTCGATTCCACCATCCGAGGTTCGTACCATATCTACGAGGGAGCGCGAGAACATGGCGTGAAGCGCATCGTCTTCGCGTCGTCGGTGCATGCCATCGGGTTCCACGAGGTCGAAGCGCAGATCGACGCGAACGCTCCGGTCAGGCCAGACGGGCTGTATGGCGTCTCAAAAACCTTCGTCGAAAGCCTCAGCCGACTTTACTGGGACAAATTCGGTATCGAAACCGCTTGTCTGCGGATATTCTCATCGATGCCGGAACCGGCTGATCGGAGGATGCTTTGGTCATATCTGTCGTATGGCGACTGCGTTCGGCTCGTCGAAGCGGCGCTGACCGCGCCGCGCGTGGGCCACACGATCTCGTTCGGGATGTCGAACAACAGGGTCAAAACCGTCGACAATCGTCTCGCCAATCATCTCGGCTATCAGCCGCAAGACAGTTCCGAGCCCTTCCGTGCGCGGGTGGAAGAGAAGACCGCCGTTCCAGACCCGAACGCCGCGTCGGTCCGCTTCCTCGGTGGCATGTTTTGCGAGTTTGCTCATCCGGATGATCCGACGGCCCGATAAGCTGGGCCTGCGCAATCAGCACAAAAGCGCGGAAGATCAGCTCTTTTGAAATTTTCGGAGCGATGAATGCTGGGAAACGATCGATCACACGGACTTTGGGAGCTCTCTGCTCCGCCGCCGCCGCACACCGCACAGCTCACCGAGGAGTTGACTTGTGATGTGGTCGTGATCGGAGCCGGATATACAGGACTCTCGGCCGCGCTCCATCTCGTCCGAGGTGGCGTGAACGTTTGCGTGCTCGAAGCTCACGAGATCGGCTTTGGCGCATCCGGGCGCAATTCGGGCCTTGTCAACGCCGGCATGTGGATGATGCCTGACGTTTTGGTCGCTACGCTCGGCGCAACTTACGGCAAGCGTCTGATCAATCTCTTGGGCGAAGCACCACGCGACGTTTTCGCCCTTGTCGCCCAATACCGGATGGAGTGCGAGGCGGATCATCGGGGCACATATCATTTGGCGGTCGGAGAGAGCGGCTTGAGCCAGCTCCGGGAACGGGTCGCGCAATGGCAGCGTCTTGGCGCAAAGGTCGAGTTGCTGGATGCCGATCAGACCGCAAAGCGAACTGGCGCGCTCGGTTACAAGGGCTCGATCTTCGACACTCGTGCCGGCACGATCCAGCCCCTTGCATATGCGCGCGGTCTGGCGCGAGCCGCGCTTAAAGAGGGCGCGAAGATCTTCACCAGCAGCAAAGTCGATTCGTTCGAGCGCGTCGGGACGGGATGGTCGGTGAAAACGGAGCTTGGCAGGGTGCGCGCCAATTGGCTGGTCGTTTCGACGGACGCCTATTCACTCGGACCGACCATGCTGATCCGCAATGAAGAAGTGCTCCTTCCCTACTTCCAAATCTCCACGTATCCGCTGAGCGACAATCTTCGTAAATCCATACTGCCGAATGGCGGAGGCACTTGGGATACGAAGACGGTCTTGAGCGGCTTCAGGTTGGACAATGCCGGACGGCTCATCGTCGGCAGCGTCGGTGCACTGGAATCGACGGGTGTGCACATCCACCGCGCCTGGGCTCGTCGGCATATCCGCAGGATTTTCCCCCAGCTCGACGAGGTCGAATTCGAGACCGAGTGGTACGGCAAGATCGGCATGACCTCTGACCATCTGCCGCGACTTCACACATTCGGCCCGAACTCAGTCGGCATCAGCGGCTATAATGGACGCGGCATTGCACCCGGCACGGTCATGGGTCGGGAAATCGCAAATCTGATCATAGGCAAGACCGACCTTGCTGGGATGCCACTTCCAGTCTCCAAGGTCACGATCCCGGCATTTCGCTCTGTGAGAGAGAAGTATTATGAGATCGGAGCTCAGATCGCGCATCTTCCGATCGGCCGGGCCTAGGGTTGTTTGAGCTTAGGTGAAATCAGCAATGAGTTCTTCTGCCTTTCTTTTGCTTTACTCATGGCCTGTCGCGGACTAAGCGCGTCCCAATCTGTCCGGGCTTCGTTGGAGGCCGCAATGTGACCGGCACGCTACCGATCATCGGTCGAGAGCTCGCTCATCTGGGGGATGTTTGTTTACAAGTCTGGACGGCGCGCGGTTGAATGATCGACACCCAATTTGAATGTGAGGCAATCCATGGCCGGGATCCTTCTGGAAGGCGACCACGTCACCGACGACGAACGCGCGGCTCATGCCCGTGCGTTGGCGACGAAGGAGCGCGAAAAATCGATGAGCCGCGCCGCGGAGGTGAAGGCGCGGGTCGGTGCCCAGAAGCTCGGTAAGGCACTTCAGTTTCCGGGCACTGCCCTTTCCGATCGCGTCGTCGAGCCCGGCCCCTTCAGCTGCAAGCTCGCCAAGGGCGATCACTTGCGAATCATCGATCTCGAGGGCCAGCAGGCAGTCGATTTCCTCGTCTATGACGCGGCCAATGACGAGAACCGATACAATGCCGCCAACACCATCAAGATCAACCGCTCTGTTTATATCGGCAAAGGATTCAGGCTGATTTCCGATCTCGGGGACGTCTTGATGACCATCATCGAGGACACAGTCGGCCACCATGATACGATCGGCGGCTGCTGCAGCACCGAAGTCAACTACATGCGCTACGGCATCAAGGACACGCCGAGCTGCCGCACCAATTTCATCTCCGCTCTCCGCGCACACGGCATGGACCCGCGCGACATTCCCGCCAACATCAACTTTTTCATGAACGTGCCGGTGCGCCCTGATGGGTCGACGGAAATCGTTGACGGCTTGAGCGAGCCGGGCGACTACGTTGACCTGCGGGCCGAGAAGGACGTGCTGGTGGTGATCTCGAACTGCCCGCAACAGTATAATCCTTGCAGCGGCTGGAACCCGACGCCGATCCGCGTCATCGAATGGCATCCGCAGCCTGGCCGATGAGGCAAATAACGCGAGCGCCCGGCTGAACTGCATCCGTGACGCGCACCCCGTGTGCCGATAGTTCCACCGCGCCTTTGGCTGTGTCGGTTACGATCGACGGCTCGGCTGGACTCGCCGGCTTTGACCGCGACGAGCATCGATGCCGGTGCGTGGCATCGGCTTCGGGACCAAGCCGGCGATCCCGCTCAATCTCATCAGGGCGGGCTGATCAGGTTCGACAGCGTGGCCACGCCACCCGTCAACGCCAGGGCTAGAAGACCGAGGAGAGCGAGGGTTTTCTGCATGGCTGCCTCCAATTCAGGTTCAGCAGAATTGGTTGAGGATACAGGCACGAAATCGGCGGCACCTGTTCCCTCGGTGACAACCCCTTCACCAAAGTTTGGGGAGGAGGGCTGACCAGTGCGGGCGTCCAAGCAAGGTCTCGAACGCGCAGTCATGCTTCAGCGTTCAGGCTGCCGAAGCCCGGGCTGTTCAGCCGCTCTCCTCGGTCTTTTCAGATCTACGCCTATCCTTTCACCGCGCCACGAGAATGCCGCATCGAGCGCCTACGCGGCGTTCAGATTGGCTGAGAAGCGGCAACGATCATGAATTCGGAAGAAGTCGAGATCGGCAAAACATATCGCTGCGATTGGGAAGATGGCCGCCAGTATTTTGCGACCGTTCTTCAAAAGAATGACCAGCGCGTGCTCGTCTCGGTTGGAAACAAGGTGAACGCAGACGGCGACGCGGATGATGTGGCTTTTTCCCTGGGCACGGTAGGACATCAATGGGTTGACGCAAAACAGCTTCACGATTTGTGAGAGGAATCACGAGCCAAACTGTGGCGCTTACGGCCCCCGAGAAGGGCCGCATGGTGCGGCTCGATGGCCCAGGCAGTGGTCTGCCCCTTCGTATCGCCGGAAAGGTGCGCGTCTCCTTTTGAAGACACATCTCGTGTCCAACGGCTAGGCAAAGCGAGAAAAGAGGAACTCTCAAATGCGTACACTTACCGCTTATGGAATCGGCGTCGCCATCGTTCTCGCCGTGCTCAACGTCACGGCGTGGCTGGCTGGAATGCCCCCGCCCCGGCTGCATAGCCTAAGCGTTTTTTCAGCTGGGTTCGTGCTCGGGGTAATGGGGATGTACATCGCGGCTTGGCTTTACGGGTATCGCCGGGTCGCCTGATTTCAAAACTCGGCCATCGTGCACGAAGACAGGAGCGGCCATCGCCTAGAGCATGATCCGCAAAAGTGGCCCCCACTTTTGCGGATCATGCGGAAAAACAAAAACTAACCTGACGCTACTGATTTCATCTAAACGCAACGCGTTCTAGGTCACACCCGGGACAATAGTCTGGAGGCCCAAGGCATCGGACCTCCGAAAAGTGCTATAGCGTCCGGCCTCACTTCGGTCGGGGAATGGTCGCGTAGCGAATGCATATCGGAAAGGCTTGCTTTGGGGCGTGAACCTGGGAGAGTGGGCCATGACCAAGCAGCTCTCACGGACAATCGATTATTATGTCTGGCTCATGTCCGATTGGGCCTACTTGGGCGGCGTGCGTTTTACGCAAATCGCTGCGCGCCATGGCGTTCGTATCAATCACATCCCAATGCGGATGCAGGACGTGTACGCAGGTAGCGGTGGCGTTCTGCTCGCCCAAAGATCCTGGCAGAGGCGGGCGTATCGGATCGCGGAGTTGAAGCGATGGCGTGCCAAGCTGGGCGTGCTTCTGAACATCGAACCTAAATTCTTTGCCGCTGATGTGGACTTGGCCTCCTGCATGGTAATCGCGGGCCAGCGGCGGCAATTGCCGGTGGCCGATTTTGTAAACGCCATCATGCGGGCGATCTGGGCGGAAGACCAGGACGTATCAGACCCAGATGTGCTGATCACTATCGCCGAACGACACGGCATCGACGGGGCTGGGCTTCTCGAAGCTGCGGGCGCCGATGTGGTGCGTGCCGAATATCGGGACAACACTGCTCGTGCCCTTGCTGCTGGAGTTTTCGGATCGCCGTTCTATGCATTTGCGGGCGAGCTGTTTTGGGGTCAAGACCGCCTTGGCATGCTGGAGGAAGCCATCGTGCGATCGGGCGCCGGCGATCTCGGGCGCAGTTCAGACGCCGGAAGCGCTTCTGGTGTCGTCAACAAGCGAGGGAATTGGCGACGCAATGACAATGATTAGCCTGGATCGTCGCCATCTTCTGGCCGGGCTTGGCGCCGGCCTGATTGCCACCCCGCGCGTCTTTGCCGGGTCGTCTGCGGAGCAAATTGGCACCCGCCCGAAAGCATCCCCTAAAGCGCTTTACCCGGCTTTCGACAAAATCTGCCGCAGCAAAATCCGGGTCGAGCCAACCGGTCACAACTAGAGGATCGCTGCGACATAAGAATATTTTGGTGAGCGCGCCGGGGCTCGAACCCGGGACCTACTGATTAAAAGTCACTTCTCCGGGGATTTGAACCAATTCTACATAGTTGGAGAGTGTTGGAAGGAGGCTTTACAAACAAGCACTTGCGTGTCATATCGGGCTTGAAAGAAGCCGAAGGGGTTTGAAATAAACCTTCTACATGGCTTCTACATGGCTTGTCCGGAACCATGCGCCTTACTAAGAA
>JAFAQA010000395.1 GCA_019246665.1 Hyphomicrobiales bacterium | reverse complement strand
GGAGGATGAAAATGCGGTCGAGCGCGCGAGCGAGGACAGGATTGACCTTGTATTCCTCGCAGGGCACCGAGAAACACATATTGAGGAAATTGGCGGCGTATTCGAGATCGTTCTTCGGATAAACGAAGGGCTGGCCGATCGAATATTTATAGGCCATTGCGGAGAGCGTCGGCACTTTCGCGATCATGCGCATCGAGGCGATCATGCGCTGAGTTTCATCGGTGATGTCGGTCGAGTCGTGATAGAAGGCGGCGAGCGCGCCGACTGAGGCGACCATCACCGACATCGGATGCGCGTCGCGCCGGAAACCGTTGAAGAAGCGCGCCATCTGCTCGTGCACCATCGTGTGGCGGGTGACGCGATAATCGAAATCGGCTTTTTGCGCAGCGGTCGGCAAATCGCCTTCGAGCAGCAGGTAACAGGTCTCGAGAAAATCGCCGTGCTCGGCAAGCTGCTCGATCGGGTAGCCCCGATAAAGAAGGATGCCCTCATCGCCATCGATATAGGTGATCTTGGAATCGCAGCTTGCCGTCGAGGTGAATCCAGGATCGTACGTGAACATCCCGGTTTGGGCATAGAGCTTGGAGATATCGACCACGCTGGGCCCCACGGAACCCTCACGCGCGGGGAGGTCGACGACCTTGTTACCGACCGTGAAAGAGGTGACTATGCCCATTGCTCAGCCTATCGGTTGGTCGCGCTGAAGCGCGACTTGTGGGAGCCTGGCGGGACCGATCGGTCCCGCGACCAGCCCGCAGCCTCAGTGCCCTCCTGCTATGTTGCAGTGCGTAACCCGTTTGACAAGGGTGAGCAAGCCGAGGGCCTCTCGCCGCTTGTCAGGCCGAGATGCAAGCTCGACCGCAATGAACCTTACCGCGAAGCATTCGCGAGCCCATTGTCTCTGGTTAAAGCAAAAGCGAAACGAGACCGCTATGCTTCGGCGTCAGAGCTTTGCGATGACGTCCTTGATGCGCGCCAGACACTCTTCGCGGCCGAGCACGACCATCACGTCGAAGAGGCCGGGTGAGGTGGCGCGTCCGGTAAGCGCTGCACGCAAAGGCTGCGCCACCTGGCCAAGTTTCATCCCCTCTCTTTCGGCGAAACCTCGCACCGCTTCTTCGAGCTGTGCCGAAGTCCACTCCTCCGGAATGCCCTCAAGCTCCGCCTCGACCTTGGCGAGGGTCTCGATGCCGGCAGGGGTGAGCAGCGCCTTTGCCTTGTCGTCAGGTGCCAACGGCCGCTCGGCATAAATGTAATAGGCACCGTCGATGAGCTCGATGAGCGTCTTGGCGCGCTCTTTCAAGCCGGGCATGGCGGCAAGCAGCCGCGCGCGCACCGCATCGTCAAACGCGGTCGGGGCGCCGCGCGCCGGGCCAGCCTCGGGGAGGATGTCCTCGATCGCCTTCAGGAGTTCCCGATCGGGTGTCTCACGAATATAGAGGCCGTTCAAATTCTCGAGCTTCGCGAAATCGAAGCGCGCCGGGGAGCGCCCCACCGCTTTGAGGTCGAAGACCTCGATCATCTCCCGCGTCGAAAACACTTCCTGGTCGCCATGCGACCAGCCGAGGCGCACGAGATAATTGCGCAATGCCGCCGGCAGATAGCCGAGCGCCCGATAGGCGTCGACACCGAGTGCGCCATGGCGCTTCGACAGCTTTGCCCCGTCAGGCCCGTGGATCAGCGGGATATGTGCCATGCGTGGCACCTCCCAACCGAAAGCTCGATAGATCTGGGTCTGGCGCGCGGCGTTCGTGAGATGATCGTCGCCACGAATGATGTCGGTTATTCCCATATCGTGATCGTCGACCACGACGGCGAGCATATAGGTCGGCGTGCCATCGGATCGTAGAAGGACGAGATCATCGAGATCCTTGTTCTGCCAAGTGACCGGGCCTTGAACCATGTCCTCGACCACGGTCTCGCCGTCGGTCGGGGCCTTGAGGCGGATCACCGGCTTGACGCCGGGCGGTGCGTCCTTGGAGTCGCGCTCGCGCCAGCGCCCGTCATACCGCAACGGGCGTCCCTCGCGCTTCGCGGTCTCGCGCATCTCGTCGAGCTCCTCTTTCGAGGCGTAGCAAAGATAGGCGTTGCCGGTGGTCACGAGGCTCAGCGCTGCCTCCGCGTGGCGGGCAGCCCGCGCGAATTGGAAGACGGTCTCTCCGTCCCAATCGAGCCCCAGCCATTTCAGCCCCTCGACAATCGCCGCGATCGCGGCTTGCGTCGAACGTTCCCGATCCGTGTCCTCGATCCGCAACAACATGCGCCCGCCGTGATGACGGGCGTAAAGCCAATTGAAAAGCGCGGTCCTCGCCCCCCCGATATGGAGAAAGCCGGTAGGCGAGGGCGCAAAGCGCGTTACGAGGGTGCCGGACATCGAAAATTCCAGGAGAATAGGAAGGACATAGCCGAGCCTAAGAATCCGCGGTCAAGCAGTTACGAAACAATCGTTTTCAACTTGGCGTCCCGCGCTTGCCCGTTTTTTGGGCGAGGCGCGGACACGACCGTGCAGCCGCTGAAACTTGCCGTCCTCGCAGGTCACTGAACCGCGCACCATTCGTGACAACATTGCTGACGGCACACTGGAGAAGGCCGATCAACTCGCCGCGGCGCAGATGTGATCAACTCGACTTCCACAACATGATGGCGGACAGGGATATTGCGCATGCATTCCCCTTGCCCGAAGATACCGCGCGCAGCATTGGGGCGGCACATAGGGCATCTGGGGGGCCTTGTCACGGGCGTGAGTAGTTTCGAAGACGGCGTGGCGATCGGAGCGCCGGCGCGAGCCGCCGGTGGGTTCGGCGGCTTTTCCCTGAGCGAGGCTTGGCTCGATTTAAGCCTGCGGTTCCGCGCCGCGGTCGAGGTCGAGATCGCCCATCGCCGATTATTCCTGTGGCTTCCGGTAGCGGCGGGCGCCGGCGTCACCCTCTACTTCGCCGCCGATCGCGAGCCCTCGCTCGCTTATGCCGGCCTGCTCACCGGATGTGCGGTCGTGATTGCCTTCGCGCTGCGCCGCTTTCGAGGGCCCTTTGCTTTCGCGCTTGTGTTGGCGTTTCTGTCGATAGGTTTTCTCTGCGCTACCTTGCGCACCTATCTCGTATCCGCTCCGGTCATCGACCGGGTTCGCGTCCTCAAGCTCACCGGCACTATCGAGGAGATGGATCTGCGCCGCATCGGGGCGCGGTTCGTGCTCCGCATCGCCAAGGCCGAGGGATTGGCTCCCGACGAAGCTCCGTTTCGGGTGCGCCTCACCTTGCGCGAAACCCCGCATGTGGAGGCGGGAGCTTTTGTCTCGCTCACCGCGCGCCTCTTGCCGCCTGCGAAGCTCGTTCTCCCCGGCGGCTACGATTTCGCGCGTGACGCCTTTTTCGCGAGAATCGGCGGGGTCGGCTCGGTGCTCGGACACGTCGAGCAAGCGCCAGCCCCAGCGCCGCCCGGGCTGTGGCTGGCGTTGATGACAGCGATCGACCGTGCGCGCAACGCGCTCGCGCAACGTGTCTTCACCATCGTCGGTGGTGATGAGGGCGCCGTCGCCGCCGCGATGGTCACGGGAAAAAGAGACCTCCTTTCCGATAAGGCGCGAGAGCTCATTCGCGAGGCCGGCATCTTCCATATCATTACGATCTCCGGCGTGCAGATGACGCTCGTGGCCGGCATGATTTTCTGGATCGTGCGGCGCGTGCTCGCTTTCTCGACGGTGCTTGCGTTGCATTACCCGATCAAGAAGTGGGCGGCAGGCGCCGCCATCGTCGGCGCCATCGCCTACGATGTCTTCACCGGTTCTCGTGTCGGCACGGAACGCGCTTTGTTCATGACGCTGATCGTCCTCGCCGCCGTGATCGCGGACCGGCGCGGCTTCACGATGCGCAACCTCGCGTATGCGGCTTTCGCGGTGATCATTTTCGAGCCGGAAGCGTTGCTTGGCGCAAGCTTTCAACTTTCCTTCGCCGCCGTGTCCGCGCTGGTCGCTGTGAGCGAAGCGCGCTCGGAGTTCACGGCGAGAAAAAGAGCGGAGCGGGAACGCCGCGAACCGCCGCCGCGAAACCTCTTGTCGCGAATGCTCGGCAAAGCGCTCGACGTTGTCATTTGGCTTTTCATCGCGACTTTCTGCGCGACTTTGGCCACGGCCTCCTACATGGCATATGATTTTCATGAGCTCAGCCCATACGTGCTCATCGGCAATCCCCTCACTTTGACGGTCATCGAGTTCTTCGCGGTTCCAGGCGCGTTGATCGGGGCTCTCCTTTACCCGCTCGGGCTCGACGGCCCAGTTTGGCATTATGTCGGGAGCGGCATCGAGCTCATCTTCTGGGCGGCCGCGAAGATCGCGGCGGCGCCGGATTCCACTTTCTACATTCGCGCCTTCGCTCCTTGGGCGATCGTGTTCCTCACGCTTGCGGTGCTGTCGATCGTGCTCTGGCGCAGCCTGCTGATGCGCCTCACCTCTCTTGCCTTCCTGACGCTCGGCCTTCTCGGGGCCGTGTCGGGCGGTGGCTTCGACGTCGCGATTGCGCCAACGGGAGAGAACGCGGCGGTTCGTCTTTCGGACGGCAAGCTCGCCGTGATCGGCGCGCGTCCCGAACCATTCGAGGCGGAGCAATGGCTGCGCGCCGATGGGGACGGGCGCGAGGCCCGTGCGCTTTTGGCTTTGGGAACTTATTGCGACAAGCTCGGCTGCGTCGGCAGGCTTTTTGACGGAAGCGCGCTCGCCCTCGTCATGCAGCAGGCGGCCTTCGAGGAGGACTGCCTGCGCGCCGACATCATCGTTTCGCCGCACAAAGCACCTGCCTCTTGCGCCGCGCCGCTGATCTTCGATCGCGCAGGTCTCGAGAGCTCGGGCGCCGTCACCTTGCGGATCACCGGAAATGGTTTTGCAGTAAGCCCGGCGCGTTCACCCGATGAGGATCGGCCCTGGTCGCGACCACCGAAGCGAATGGAGCAACCCTCCGCAAGCGATGAGCCGGTTTCTCAATCCAATGAAGTGGAAGATGTCGACGGCAGAGATCGCGAATAGCTGCGACCGGCGTTGCGTTTAGATGAGATCAGTAGGGTCAGGTTATCTTCTTGTTTTTCCGCATGATCTTATCGCAAAAGTGGGGCCACTTTTGCGGATCATGCTCAGGACCGGCGTTGCTCAGCGGCCGAAGCGGGGTGCGACGCCTTCGCGCATCACGAAACGCCGCAAGGGGCCGACGAGGTCGAGGGCCGCCATGCCGAGGCCTCGCGCGAGATCGAACGGGAGGAGCGTCGAAAGCAGCGAACGGTTCATCAGATTGACGGCGGCCGAACGTGTCGCGATATCGTTTGCACGAGCGTCCTGATAGGCGTCGAGCACATCGGCGGCGCCGATATCCCGATCCTCGCTCAACGCCTCACCGGCAAGAGCCGCAAGCATTGCCGCGTCGCGCAATCCAAGATTGAGGCCTTGCGCCCCGATGGGCGGGAAGGCATGCGCAGCCTCGCCGACGAGCGCAAGACGAGTTGCGCGGATCGATCCCAGATGCGCGATGGCAAGCGGCACCGCGCCACGCGGCCCCGCGAGCTGCATCTTGCCGAGAATCGAATGCGTGCGCCGTTCGACCGCGAGCGAGAAGGCCTCATCATCGAGCGCGCCGAGCGCCTTGGCCTTGACGCTGCGCACCATCCAGACGAGGCTCGATGTCTCCTGATGCCCTCGGCTTTCGTCGAGCGAAGCCAGCGGAACCAGGGTGCACGGGCCCTCGCGCGTATGAAACTCGGTCGAGACGTTCTCGTGAGGAAGCTGGTGGCGGAAAATTCCCGTCATCGCCCATTGCGGCAGCCGCTCGAGCCGCGCCGTGATGCCTGCCGCCTCGCGAAGCGGCGAACGTTGCCCATCAGCCGCCACGATAAGCTCGGCGTCGAGCCGCTGTCCGGCGACGCTGCAGCCGGCACGATCCGCGTCGAAAAACGGCGCTGCCGCAAGGCCTTCGATGATGTGAATTCCGGGCACGTTTTGCGCGACAAGGCGCAATGCCGCGTTGAGGGCGCTTAATTCGATGTTGCAGCCGAAGGCATCGAGCCCAATCTCCGCCGCCGCGAAAGTCAAAGGCCGCCAGCGAAAGAGGTTGTCGGTATCGTCGACGATGCGAAGCGCTCGCAAAGGCGCAGCGCTTTTCGCAATCTCTTGCCAGACGCCAAGTTCCGCGAGCAGGCGAATGGAGTCATCAAAGAGCGCGACGGTGCGACCCGAGGAGCTTTCGCTCCTCTCCCCCACGAGCGTGACCGGAACGCCTTCCCGGGCGAGCGCAAGCGCAGCCACAAGGCCAACCGGGCCGGTGCCGGCCACGATGGCGCCGCGCCTGAGATTATCCCTCATGTCGAAGCGCAATTGGCAAGGTTAGCCGGAGAGCACGAATGCAATATTGGCAAGAGCTCGCGCTCCCGCAGTTTTGCCGCGATCACCAGAAGGTGTGCGGATCGATCCAGAACGCTCTCTCGCCAACCGTTTGCTTGAGGCGGGCCGCCTCATTTTGGATCCTGTTCAGCCGGGTGAGAGGAAGACAGCCCCATTGGCGTGCCCTATCGACCGAGATCGAAACCTGCGTTGCCTTCGTGGAAACATCGATCTGCTCGGCGGACATCACTGCGTTCAATGAAATGTCGGGTCCGACAAAGCCGTCATTCGCGCGTACCCGTTTGAGACGATGGAATTCCCTGTCCTGACTGCGGAAAAGTCTCGCGGTCTCGCGGATCGAGCCGAGCGCGGCGCTGAAACTTTGCTCGAATTGCCAACAAGGGGAGGGCTCGGCAACGGCGTATGGGGGGGCTGGCGCGTAAGCTCCAAGATCGGCCGCAAGCGCGCCGTGAAAAGCGGCCAGGAGCAAGCCGATTGCCCAAAGCCCAAGGCACGATCTGGCCCAGTGAACGAAGGCATTTCGATGAATCATGCATGTAGGTTAGAGCAGGAACGAAAAAAAGAAAACTGGTCTGAGAAGAGCCCGCTCTCGTATCGTCAAGAGAGTTGGACGGTTGCACCGCTCGAATCTTGAGAGCGAAAAGCGAGCTTCTGCTGCCGCGCCCGTGCGCATTGGCTTCGCGCTCCCCATCTGGCAAGAAGGGATTGGCAATTCCGGCCGGCGCCGAGCCTCGAGACGGGAGGGAAGGATGAACAACATTGCCCAGGGCGCGACCTCCGATCAGAATCTCACTCCCGCGCCCATCGATCCTGGAACGCGAATCGGCCATGTGCATCTCAAGGTGGCGGATCTCGATCGTGCGCTTGCCTTTTATTGCGGCGTGCTCGGCTTCGGCCTGAAGCAACGATACGGCTCGCAAGCCGCCTTCATCTCGGCTGGTAACTACCATCACCATATCGGGCTGAACACTTGGGAAAGCGCCGGCGGCAGGGCCCCGGCGCCCGGCACGACTGGCCTCTATCATCTCGCCATCCT
>JAFAQA010000048.1 GCA_019246665.1 Hyphomicrobiales bacterium | reverse complement strand
CATTCTCTATTCGTGAATCGGCGTCGATTCGCGTGAAGAGTATTCTTCTATTTTCTTAAGGAAATAGTCTCTCGAATACGCCGAATTAAATGCTCGTTAAGGTTAACAGACAATGATGTCCGGGATGAATTCGCCCGGAGAAGTTTCGATGATTCGCAAATTGCTTGTCTTCTTCCTTCTCTTGGGCGGCATCTTTGCGGGGAGGGCTGCCGCGGCGGATCTCGACACGGTCCCCGCTCCGCTTGTCGCCCCAAGGACCGATTTCACCACCTATCTTGGGACCGGTTGGTATATTCGAGGCGATATCGGCTATTCGCGCCCGCAAGGCCCAAGCGGCACTTATAACGGCGCCCCCTTCGATCATTTGAGCGTCGTGGGCTCGGCCGTCCTCGGTGGCGGCGTCGGTTACAAGATCAGCAACTGGTTTCGCGCCGATGTAACCGCCGATTACACCTTCGCCGGCAACGTCCAGGCGAGCTATGTCGTGCCGAATTGTTGCCTCGCGACCGACAAGACAGGACTCGGCGGCTGGGCGCTCCTCGCCAACGGATATGTCGATCTCGGCACCTGGTCGGGGATCACGCCGTATGTAGGCGCAGGCGCCGGCTACGCCTTCACTGAGGTCTCGAAGATCGTCAACGAGGAATTCGTGCAGACGGCCACCGGGAGCTTCGTGCCGCTGACGGATCCGGCGACCGGCTTGCCGGTCTTCAACGCTTTCCCGGCGCACACGACAGGGCAGTTCGCTTGGGCATTGATGGCGGGTGCCGCGCTCGATGTGGCGCCGAGCGTGAAGCTCGATTTCGGCTATCGCTACCTCAACATTGCGGACGCGCGCTTCGCGACCGACACGCTCGGCATCGCGCCGAGGCTCAAATCCCTTGGCGCGCATCAGTTCCGAGTGGGCCTGCGCTATATGTTCGACGAGTGAGCCGGCTCAGCCGAGCCCGTGCTCCTTCATGAGCTTGTAGGTGATCGCGTCGACGAGCGCCTGGAAGGAAGCATCGACCAGATTTCCCGAGACGCCGACCGTGGTCCATCGGTCGCCATGCTTGTCGCCAAACTCGATGAGCACCCGCGTCACGGCGTCCGAGCCGCCCTGGAATATGCGCACCTTGTAGTCGAGAAGCTCGAGGTCCTCGATATATGACTGGTAGACGCCGAGGTCCTTGCGCAGCGCGAGATCGAGCGCATTGAAAGGACCGTTCCCCTCGGCCGCTGAGATCACCATCTCGTCGGCGACGTTCACCCGCACGATCGCTTCCGAAAAGGTGACGAGCTCGCCCATGGCGTTGTGGCGGCGCTCGACGCTCACCGAGAACCGCTCGACCGTGAAGAACTCGCGCGCTTCGCCGAGCACCCGCTTGGCGAGGAGGAAAAAGGACGCGTCCGCGCCTTCGAACGCATAGCCCTCTGCCTCCTTCTCCTTGATCTCCGCGAGCAGGCGCGAAAGGCGCGGGTCGCCCTTGTCGAGCCGGATGCCGACACGCTCGAGCTCGGCGAGCACGTTCGACCTGCCCGCCTGATCGGAAACCAGCACGCGGCGCCGATTGCCCACACTTTCTGGCGTCACATGCTCGTAGGTGCGCGGATCCTTCAGCACGGCGGAAGCGTGGATGCCGGCCTTGGTGGCAAAGGCTGAGGCGCCAACAAAGGGCGCGTGGCGGTTCGGTGCGCGGTTCAGGATCTCGTCGAGCGCTCGCGAGACATGTGTGAGCTCGCCCAGCGCCTCCGCGTCGATGCCGATATCGAAGCGTTCCGCGAAGGTGGGCTTCAGCTTCAAGGCGCCGATCAAGGTCACGAGATTGGCGTTGCCGCAACGCTCACCGAGTCCGTTCAGCGTGCCTTGGATCTGGCGCGCACCGGCATCGACAGCCGCCAGCGAGTTGGCGACCGCGCAGCCGCAATCGTCATGCGCGTGAATGCCGAGCCGGTCTCCGGGCACGGCCTTCGCGGTTTCGGCCACGATGCGGCGCACCTCCTCGGGCAAGGTGCCGCCATTGGTGTCGCACAACACTACCCAGCGCGCGCCTGCTTCATAGGCGGCCTTGGCGCAGGCAAGGGCATAAGCGGGGTTTTCCTTGTAACCGTCGAAAAAATGTTCGCAATCGATGATGGCCTCGCGCCCTTTCGCGACGATCGAGCCGACGCTCTCGGTGATCGCAGCGAGATTATCCTCGAGCGTGGTCTCGAGCGCCACGCGCACTTGATACTCGGAAGCCTTGGCGACGAGCACCACGGCATCGGCGGCACTGTCCAAGAGAGCAGCGAGCCCGGGGTCGTTCGCGGCCGAGCGGCCCGAGCGTCGCGTCATGCCAAAGGCGGCGAAGCGCGCCTTTCGCGTGCGCTTTTCCCTGAAGAATTCAGTGTCTTGCGGATTGGCGCCTGGATAGCCGCCCTCGACGTA
Source organism: Hyphomicrobiales bacterium (assembly GCA_019246665.1). Lineage (GTDB taxonomy): Bacteria > Pseudomonadota > Alphaproteobacteria > Rhizobiales > Beijerinckiaceae > GAS188. The sequence continues at coordinate 304 of JAFAQA010000048.1, read as the reverse complement.
GGCGACGCCGAGCTTATCGAGAAGAGAAGCGACTTGCCGTTTATCCTCGAGCGAGAAGTCGACGCCCGTCATCTGGGCGCCGTCACGCAAGGTCGTGTCGAAGAGATGCAGACGCTGGCGGGAGGTCACGCAGGGATCCGATTTTATCCGGTCAGCGTGTGGAGAAGGCTCGGATAATTGAAGTAAACCCAAGCCACTCCGACGAGCACGACGAGCACCAAAAGCCAAAAGATCAAGGTCGTTGCACCCGAGCGGCGCGGCCTTTCATTCTCGGCGGCCCGTCTGGCGTCTCCGGCGCTTGGCA
>JAFAQA010000125.1 GCA_019246665.1 Hyphomicrobiales bacterium | reverse complement strand
TGCCGCCGGCGACCGCGCGAATCGCGCTTGACGCTTTCAATCGGTTCGGCAAAGGGCGACATCCGGCGCGCCTCAATTTTGGGGATTGTTTCGCCTGCGCCTGCGCTCGGCACTTCGGCCAGCCGCTGATGTTCAAGGGTGAAGATTTTCCGCAGACCGACATCGAAGCTGCGTAGGCAAGCCGTCGAGACTAGAACGCGTGGCGCTTAGATGATCGGTAGCGTCAGGTTAGGTTATCTTTTTGTTTTCCGCATGATCTTGTTCGCGAAAGTGGGGCAATTTTGCGGATCATGCTTTAGCCCGTTCAAGGCTTGCGTGTGATCGGCTGCGTGACCGGGATCGTCTCGGCCGGATTATCCCAGCGATAGGTCAGCCCTGCCGAGACGATGTCGAAACGGGCATTTTTCACGCTCGCGATGAAGGGAAGCCCCACGGTCGGAAACTGTGGGTGCCCCGGCACCACCGCGATATTATCCTTGGCGACAAAGCCGTGGCTGTAGCCGAGATCGAAGGAAAGCTTTTCCGAATAGCGGTAGCTCGCGCCGACCGAGGCCCAGATACGATTGGCATCGGGCAAGAGCACCTCGCGATTGGAAATGTCGATCGGCGAACGCTCATAGGCGATGCCGGCCCGCAAGGTGAGCGCAGGGCTCCATGAATATTCGGCGCCGAGGGAGGCAAAATAGCCGTCCTTGTATTTGAAGGGAATCTCGCTGACCGCGATGCCGCTCGAGGTCACGGGCACGATGCCGAGCCGGCTCCAATCCGTCCATTCGAACCCGCCGAGAAGCGTCCATTGCGAATTGATCTGTTGGCGCACGCCAAGCGTGAGTTCCTCGGGAAGATTGACATTGGCCTTCACCGGGAGCGCGCCGGCGGGTGTGGTCAAGGAACCGCTGACGCTCTCATGGACGGTCGAGCGGAAGCCGAGCCCGATCTCGGTCCAAGCCGTCGGCTTCAATGTTGCGCCGAGCGTATAACCGACGCTTGTGTCGTCGCCCTCGAGAATGGCGCTCGGAGAGGTGGGGAGCACGCCGAGCGCCTGGGTGAACCTCGCCTTGAAATACTCGACCTGCAAACCGACCGCGATGCTGATCCAATCGTTGATCTTGTAGGCGACCGAGGGCGTCGCATTGTAGGAGACGACTCTCGCCGATCGTCCATAGACCTGGCCGGCCCAGGCAAAACCGGGCTTGCTCTGCAGGCCGAAAGGAGTGTTGAACGACAAGCCAAACCAGAGTTGGTCGTTGAACTGATAGGCGCTGTAGCTCGAGACCACGCCGCCATCGAGAATCGACCCGTTCGAGCTGCCGAAGATGGCCGTCGGGGTCAGCGGGTTTGGCCGGATCGTTCCGTTCGGAAATATCGCGCTTCCCACGTAAGAACTCGTGATCCCCTGATAATCGGTCATCGTCGCGGGATTCCAGAACATCGAGCCGAGTCCGCCCGCGCCTGCAGCGACGCCCGCGAAGGAGGAGCCTTGCCCCTCAGCGCTCTGCTCGCGCAAACCGAAGGCACCGGCGAGTGCCGGCAATGAAGTCGTCAAGAGGAGTCCCGCGGAGGCCGCAATCAATGCGAGAGAGCGTGGAGTCGCGATCATGTGAGTGCCCCGATCTTTTTTCACAGTCCGTCCCCGCGCCTTGGCTGGAGAATCGCTTTCACTCCCCTTGCGCTATTCTGTGACAAAGATGACGAAGCGGTGCAACTCGCGAATATATCCTCGACTTCGAAGTCCCAAACAGCTTGCGTTTCACCGAATTGGCGAAAGAGAGCCCAGTTTGACCAGAATTTTCGCGCGCATTCGCTCTCGACGATCCCTTTGCGGCCCCGAAGAGCTCATTTGGCGAATCTGTCCGGCAGGAAATCACGCGCATTCACGCTAAGGATACTTCCGATTTCGAGGCTCTGTGGCCCATCGGTGACACTACGCGACCGTATCGGCGAGTCTCCGCGGGCCGTGCTTGTTTTCGCCGCGGCTTTTCCGCAATGTGGCAAAGGTGGGGCATCAACCGGCTTTGAGGGAATAATCACAATGAAGCTCGTCAGATTTGGCAAATCCGGCAAGGAAAGACCGGGACTCATCGACAGCGATGGAAAGATCAGGGATCTGACGGACATCGTGCCGGACATCTCCGGCGAGACGCTGGGACCAAGGACGCTGGCGAAGCTTCGCAAGATCAAGCCGCACTCGCTCCCCTTGGCGAATTCCCGCTCGCGCGTCGGCCCTTGCGTGGCTCGTGTCGGCAACTTCATCGCTGTCGGTCTCAATTTCGCTGACCATGCGGCGGAGACGGGCGCCAAGATTCCCTCCGAACCCATCCTGTTCAACAAATCGCCATCCTCGATCATCGGGCCGAACGACCAGGTCGTGATTCCCAAGGGCTCGAAAAAAACCGATTGGGAAGTCGAGCTCGCCATCGTGATCGGCAGTCGCGCGCACAACATCTCCGAGGCGCAATCGCTTGCTCATGTCGCGGGCTATTGCATCTGCAATGACGTGTCGGAGCGCGCCTGGCAGTCGGAAGGCACAGGCCAATGGATGAAGGGCAAGAGCTCGCCGACCTTCGGCCCGCTCGGACCGTGGCTCGTCACTCCCGATGAAGTGCCCGATCCGCAGAACCTCGCGATGTTCCTCGATGTCAACGGCAAGCGCCGCCAGACAGGTTCGACGAAGACGATGATCTTCGGCGTGAAATATCTCGTCGCCTTCATCAGCAAGTTCATGGTGCTGGAACCCGGCGACGTGATCACGACCGGCACCCCTCCCGGCGTCGGCCTCGGAATGAAGCCCCAGCTTTTCCTCAAAACCGGAGACGTGATGCACCTCGGTATCGAAAAGCTCGGCGAGCAGACACAGCAATGCGTCGCCTACACGGCCTGAACAGTCGGGCATGTGGGAGCACGATCCGCAAGAGTGGCTCCTTTTGCGAACGAGATCATGCGAGAAAACAAATAGTAAAGATGACACCGCGGTTCTGACGTAGCGCGCTCTATCCTGGCACGGCCTCGACGCTCATGGCGTCGAGCGCCGCCAGCCGCTCGATCAAAACCACCTCGATCGGGTGATCGAGGCCGCGCATCTCCTCCTTCTCGACCTTGTAGGGCGTGATGTCGAGCGCGGCCCATTCGGCGGCGGCTCGCGATAGCGCAAGCTCGGCGCCGCGGGCCTTGGCGACCGCCTCGAGGCGGCTCGCGACATTCACCGCCGGGCCGATCACGGTTCTCGTCGCCGCCCGCCCCGCACCGATGCGTCCCCCCACGAGGCGGCCGCCATGAAGGCCCATGGCAATGCGCAACGGATCCTTGAGCTCGGCCGAGAGATCGCGGTTAACAGTCGCAAGCTCTCGTCCGATGGCCGAGGCGGCCGCGATCGCTGAACGGCAGGAATGATCGATGCCGCGCGGATCGACGAAAATCGCCATCAGCCCATCGCCGATATACTTGTCGATCCGGCCTCCGGCTTCCTGAACCGCCAGATTCGCGGCTGCAAAAAATCGATTGAGGATGTGCACGATATCATAAGCGAGCTTGCGTTCGCTCAATGCCGTGAAGCCGCGAATGTCGACGAAGAGCACCGCCGCCTCGGTATCGACACCTTGATCGTCCGCCTCCCGTTCGGAGCCCGAAGAGGCGCCGGCGAGCGGTTGCACGAGGCGGGCCACCATGACCTCGCCGGCCGGACGCCATTGGCACGCAAGACGAATGTCGGCTGTCGCGCCGATGGCGCGCAAGGTGCGCGCCTCCGCCTCGCCGAGCGGCGGCAACGGCAGGGAATGCGCGATCACCCGCACACGGCAAGTCGAGCAGCGCGCTCTCCCGCCGCAGACGGAAGCATGGGGAATGCCGAGACTGCGACTGACTTCGAGCAGGGTCGCGCCGGCCGGAACCCGGACGGTCGGCCCATCGAGATACGTGATGCTCACGCCGCCCGCACGCCGCCGCCACCAGGCGGTACCCCCAATGAGAAGCAGCAGACCCGCAAGCGGCACATAGAATGCGAGCCTCGCTTCGTCGCGCCAGCGCACAATTTGTTCTTGCGCGACCAGAGGAGGCGGACGCATCTCGTCGCGCAAAGCCTCAGATTGGATTGGCCCCGCAAGATCGCCCGTGAGAGCGCGGGCCTGCATCATCACGCCGGCAAGCGCCGCGAAGGGAATGAGCAGCACCAGCGAGAAAAGCAACGGACGAAGCCGGTCATATCCGGGCGCGAGCCTCAGCCAGAAATGCAGGCCGATGCAGGCATGCACCCAGACGATGAGGAGAAGCACCGTCTGATCCAGCATGGTGGCCGGCCAGATGCGCGCCAATTCGTAAGGGTAGCTCGTGTCGATGCCGAACATCGACGCGGTGATCCGCGTCCCGACGATATGCGGCAAGAGCAGAAACGGAGTAGCGAAACCGAACGCGATCTGGGCCAGCTGCCAGCGCGGCAGACGCCAGCTTCGCATTCCGGCAATCCGCCAAATCGCCAGCGCGACATGAATGACGAGCGCGCCTGCGAGCACCAGCGTGCCGGGCGCCGAGCGCGTCACCGCGACCCGCCAATGGTCGACGGCAATCATCGCATCGAGGCTGATCAGGCCGACCGCATGGTTCAGGAAATGGGTGATCACATAGGCGAACAGCACAAGTCCCGATGCCAGCCGCAGCCGCTGAACCCAGGAGCCCCGCCACAAGATGCTCATCTGGCTCTCCGGGCCGCGAACCGAGCTCGAGCGCTGCTCGCCGGGCTCAGAGGTCGGTGGTTCGAGGGCGGCCATTTGCGAGGCCCGGCGCGTCTGGCACAGACTTGGTTGAGCACTTCAAGCTCTTTGCTGACCACGTGATCTCGATCGAAGCGCGACAATTGCGGGACTTGGCTTCGGCCCTCCGCATCAGGCTAAGATTCAAAGTCGCCGCGGACAAGCAATCCCGCACCGCCAGCCGATCACCATCGCGAGAGGGCCACGCCCTCTCCTCCGAGAAGCGGCCCAGAGCATGATCCGGAAAATGGCAGTCATTTTTTCCGAAAAGATCATGCTCCACGGCAATTTAAAGCGTGCGGCTCATTCAATCGAAAACGAGCGCGCTCTAGTACATGCAATTGCAATGAGGTGACTCGGGTTCTTTTCGCGTCATGGCCGTCCTCGGATTTGTTCCGAGGATCAGGCCCGGCCATCCACGCCTTTCTGCAGGAAGGGAAGAAGTAGGCGTGGATGGCCGCACCAAGTGTCACCAAGTGCGGCCATGACGCTTGATCACCGTATCACCCACCAACGATTCTAAATACTAGGGCCAAGCACGGGGATCGAGCTTGCCGTCGCAGAATTTTGCCCAATCCGCATGCGTTCCGGCAAAGGCATTCTTGTCGACGAAGCCCGAAATGCCGGGTAGCGAACCTTTTTCTATATACTGCCAGAAGTGCCAGCGCCGATCGCCATAGCGCTTCGCTGGGAAAGACTTCACGCTGCGCAGCCAGAAAGGATAATCGTCGAAAGCCCCTTCAAGCACATCGCGATGGAAATCGATGCTCGAATAGATGACGGGCCGCTTGCCGTAATGTCGCTCGAGCTCGTCGAGGAAACGCTGCATATCCGCGAGAATCTTCTCGCGCGGAGGGTGAATCCGGCACGTCTTCGACTGCGGATTCCATTCCATGTCGAGCGCGGGCGGCAGCGCATCGGGGTCCACGGGAACATGCGCCTCGAACCAGGCGATCTGCTGCTCGACGGGCCGGCAGAAATAATAGAAGTGATAGGCGCCGCGCTGCAGGCCGGCGGCTCGCGCACCTTCCCAATTCTCCTCGAATCGCTGGTCGGCGACATCGCCACCCTCGGTCGCCTTGATATAGGCGAAAGTGGTGCCGTTGGCGCGCACGCGGGGCCAATCGATCATGCCTTGGTAATAGGAGACATCGACGCCGTGGATCGGGTAGCTCGAGGGCGTCGGATCCGACAATTGATAGAGTTCGTCGGGCGAGCAGGACGTGAGGACGAGCGCGACCACCGCCCCGATCAGAGCACTGGTGGTCCGGCCCCGACAAATGGTCCCCATTTGTCGGCAAAGACCTGACCACAACTTCATGATGTGGTGGATCGATGCTTCCGACGGATGGCGACCATCCGACGGATTCGATCCACTTGGGCGCCGCCAGCGGAACAACGGAACGCCGAGGCGCTCTGTTTGGAACCTCATGAGACCATACCCATATCTCACCGCGATTCAGAGGCCAACTGAATTTTACGCGCGCGAAGCTTCACCCCTGGCCCAGCCGCACATTTTGCCAGATCGCCTTAATGAAGCGTTCACGAGCCTCGTCCCGCAAAAGCCTGCCCCGCCTCAAGCCATGGAGAAGCGGGACGCGGGCGCGCTGTGCCCCCATGCGCCCGCTGCGGTGCGCGTCCATTGCCCTCTTCTTCGGAGTGATTTTGTCCGCAGGGTCGCTGTCGGCAGCGCCGGCCTGCGACCAAAGCGCGCTCGGCACGTCGCGCGTCTTGCCGGTCGGGACGCAAGGCGGCCTCGAGATCGGGCTCAAGACTTATCCGCGCACGCTGCCCCTTGCCGACCATGAGGTGGTTCTCACCTTCGATGACGGCCCGCTTCCGGCCACCACAGGCAAGCTTCTCGATGCGCTGAAGGCGCAATGCGTGCACGCGACCTTCTTCATGATCGGACGCATGGCGGCAGCTGCGCCGGCGCTCGCCAAGCGCGTCGCCGAGGAAGGCCATACGATCGGCTATCACAGCTTCTCGCATCCACTGATGCCAACGCTTTCGGAGAAAGCGGCGCGCGCCGACATCGAAAAAGGCTTCGCGGCGGTCGACCAGGCCGTCTATGGCTCGGCCGGGGAGAATCCGCGCACGCCCTTTTTCCGCTTTCCGGGATTTGCCGATACGCCGGCGCTCGACGCCTGGCTCGCCTCGCAAGACATCGGTGTCTTCGGCACGGATCTTTGGGCGGCCGATTGGTGGCCGATGACGCCAGGAGCGGAAGAGGCCGCGATGCTCGCCCGACTGGAAAAGGAGAAACGTGGCATCATCCTGTTCCATGACATTCGTGCACAAACCGTGGCGATGATGCCGGACTTCTTGCGCGAGCTGAAGGCCCGCGGCTTTCATGTGGTGCATCTCGTGCCGGGCCCGGGCCAGGCCGAGACACGCGAAGCCTTACCCGGCTGGTCGAGCGAGACGGAACGCGTCATCGCCGAGATCCTCGGGGATCGATTTCGACGGATGGTCCCCATCCCTCGGTAAAATCTATTCACAAACTTATGGCTTGTGGTCAGGCCTTTTCCGATAAGCGGGAATCCATTTGTCGGGACCGAACCACTGGGGCACGCCCGCTCGGGTCGCAATTGAGGCGCCGTTGCTTCATGCGCCCGCTGGCTTACGTCAAGCGCGGCGCTTCAGCCAGGTCGCGAGACGCTCGACGCCTTCGCGCACGCTCTGCGGCGAGCCGGCGAAGGAGAGGCGTATATGTCTCGAACCGCGCGAGCGGTCGAAATCGACACCCGGGGTGAGCGCGACTCCGGCCTCTACGAGGGCACGGCGGCAGAATTCAACCGAATCATTGCTGAGGCGCGTGATGTCGCCATAGACGTAGAAGGCGCCGTCAACCGGGAGGAGATCGCAAAGACCGAGCCGAGGCAAGGCCTCGAGCAGGAGGGCGCGGCTTTGCGCGTAGCCCGCCCGCACCTCTTCGAGCTCATCGGTCCCCTCGAAAGCCGCCTCCGCCGCGATCTGCGAAATGTAGGGCGGCGAGATGAATAGGTTTTGTGCGAGGCGTTCGACGGCGCGAAGCAGCCTTGGCGGCAGCACGAGCCAGCCGATGCGCCAGCCCGTCATGCAGAAATATTTGGAGAAGCTGTTGACGACGATCGCCTCCGTCGCAGCGGCAAGCGCGGTGCTCGCGGGCGCCTCGTAAGTCAGGCCATGATAGATCTCGTCGGAGATGAACCACAGGCCGAGCTGATCGCAGGCGCGGGAGAGGCTCGCGATCGCGTCGGCGCTCATCATTACGCCGGTCGGATTGGCGGGACTCATCGCCAGCACACCTTTGAGCTTGCGTTTTTCATGAGCGGCGCGCACGGCCTCAGGCGTGATCGCCCAACGATCGGCGGGGCCGGTCTCGACGATCACCGGCTCGACCCCGAGCGCCTCGAGAATGTTGCGATAGGCCGGATAGCCCGGAGACGCGATGGCCACGCGGTCACCCGCATCGAAGCACGCAAGAAAGGCGAGGATGAAGCCCGCCGAAGAGCCGGTGGTGACCGCGATCCGTTGGGAATCGATGCTCAATCCGTGCGTGTCCCGGTAATGGCGCGCGATGCGTTCGCGCAAGCTCGGGATGCCAAGCGCCGGCGTGTAGCCGATGCGCCCCTTGTCGATGGCGCGCTTGGCGGCTTCGCGGGCTGGCCTTGGAGCGGGTGCTCCCGGCTCACCGAGCTCCATATGCACGACGCTGCCCCCCTTTGCCTCGATCGCGACTGCTTGCGAGAGCACCTCCATGGCGATGAAAGGCGCAACCGCGGCGCGCAGCGCCGCTCCCGACCTCGCGTCATCGTGAGAATCTGCCACACTCGGAAGCGGTGCGCGGCGCGGTTCTGGGGTCACTCTGCCTTGGCCCTGCCGCATTCCCGGCTCCCTGTCGATCTGCTATGGGCAGCGGCACCGGTGTCGCGCCGCGGCTTCTTAAACTCCGGTGCCGCAGTTTTGGAAAGCCTTCGTTCACCGCATGATGCGCAAAAGGGTGCCGTTTTGCGATAGGATCATGCGACAACGCCTAGTGGATCGATTCCGGCGGATGGTTCCCATCCGTCGGCAAAATCCATCCGCAATGTTTTAGCTTTGTGGTCAGGCCTTTTCCGACGAAGGGAGCCATTTGTCGGGGCCGGACCACCAGAGAGGGAGGGCGCCGCGTTTCCCGCGCCCCACTCCAGGAGAAGAAGATGATCCGCTTGAGAGGTTTGCTCGCCAGACTCGGCACGATTGTCGTCGCCGCCTCGTTGCTCATGCCGTGGCGCATGGCACTCGCCGAGGATGCGCCGGCGTTGAGCCCCGAGCAGAAGGCCCTCGTCGAGCAGACGGTCAAGGAATACATCATCGCCCATCCCGAGATCGTGCAAGATGCGTTGCTTGAGCTCGACAAGCGCCAGAAGGACGCCGAGAACGCCGCCGTCAAGACGGCGCTCAAGACGGAGGCGAAGGCGATCTACGATGTGAGCGCCGGCACCGTCGTCGGCAATCCGAAGGGGGACGTGACCCTGGTCGAGTTCTTCGACTAC
>JAFAQA010000109.1 GCA_019246665.1 Hyphomicrobiales bacterium | reverse complement strand
AAGAGATGTTGATTGAGATGGCTGGAATGCCGCACTGAAAGCCAGCCCCCGCGCAAGAAAAAACGGCCCAGAAAACCTCAGGGCCGTTTCGCAAAATCGGATAGCTCTAATGAGCGAGGTGGTGCTTGTGAAAGTGATGATGGCGCGCTTGATAGGCTGCGTAGGGTGCGTCCGGGGCCGGAAGATAACGGTGCTGCGTGTAAAGGCCGCCGGGTAGATACCAATATCCCGGCCGATTCATCGGAATTGCGGCCGGACCGCCGCAAGCCTCGCGAGAATCGCAGACAAGGTCGCCGCGTTGCACCTGATAGATGTCGTTGTGGTCCGCGTTCCAATCATTTTGATGCTCGTTGCCGCCACCGCCGCCGTCGAACATCGCCCAGGCGGGGCTCGAGGTCACCAAAGAGGCGGCGCCCAAGAACAGAGCTGAGAACAGCGCAACGCCCCTCAACCGACGGGAATTCGATCGAGGCTCGCGAGATCGCCACATGGCATGCTCCACAATTTCGGATCACCCCAAATCTGGGGGTTCGACCTGCCCAATGCAAATCACATTCTCGGGCGCAACCCCGGTATACTGTGGAAGCCGGGCTCGGATGTTCGAGCCCGGCGGAGCGAATACAAGTCGACGACTTGCCCCTTTCTTGAGCTCTATTTCGCGGAGACGGGCGGGTGAGGCATCATGCCGCCCGGCATGGTCCAGAGGCCGGGCGCGTTCATCGGCACGGCGGCCGCGCCGCCGCATGCCTCGCGCGTGTAGCAGATGCGATCGCCACGCTGCACCTGGAAGATGCCGTCATGATCCGCGTTGAAGTCATGGCTGTGCTCGGCGCCGTCATCGACATCGGCGAAAGCCGGAACGGCATGGATCATGCCGCCTCCCGCGAGCACGAAGGCCGAGGCCAGAGTGACGGCGCGCAGAAGCGCGCGCCGGCCGCGCTGCGAATGGGTGTGGGAATGCATATTCGGTCTCCTTGTCAGAAGCACTTGGCTTCATGCGACAGGACCGAAGGGGTGGTGCCCTTATTCCGGTTTGTTGATCGGCTCAAGAATTGTTGAAGAGCGCGGAGGATCGGCCGGAACGACGAGCAGCGCCATCACTCCTCCTTGGCGCGGCTCATATCGGGCGCATCGGGGTTCTTCATGCCGACGATATGGTAGCCCGCATCCACATGGTGCACCTCACCGGTGACACCGCGGCCCATGTCGGAGAGGAGATACACGGCCGTGTCGCCGACTTCCTCGATGCTGACCGTGCGGCGAAGCGGTGAATTATATTCGTTCCATTTCAGGATGTAGCGGAAATCGCCGATGCCGGAAGCCGCGAGCGTCTTGATCGGTCCGGACGAGACGGCGTTGACAAGAATATTCTTCGGGCCGAGATCGGCCGCGAGGTAGCGCACGCTCGCTTCGAGGGCCGCCTTGGCGATGCCCATGACATTGTAATGGGGCATCCACTTCTCGGCGCCGTAATAGGTGAGCGTGAGAAGCGACCCGCCATTCGCCATGAGCTTCTCGGCGCGCTGCGCGAGCGCCGTGAAGCTGTAGCAGGAGATCAGGAGCGTCTTCGAGAAATTGGCCTCGGTCGTATCGAGGTAACGGCCTTCGAGCTCGCTCTTGTCGGAAAAGGCGACCGCATGCACGAGGAAGTCGAGCGAGCCCCAATGGCGAGCGACCTCGGCGAAGAGCGCGTCCATCGAGGCGGTCTCCGTCACGTCGCAATGGCCCGCCACATGCGCGTTGAGCTCGGCCGCGAGCGGCTCCACCCGCTTCTTCAACGCGTCGCCCTGATAGGAGAGCATCAGCTCCGCGCCATGCGCGCGAGCCTGCTTGGCAATCCCGTAAGCAATGGAGCGGCTATTGGCGACACCCAGCACGAGTCCGCGTTTGCCCGCGAGGACACCGGCGCTCATCGTCATGCTCATTACCCGCTCTTTTCGATCTCGAGAGTGCCTCGCCTATAACGAATGCGGCACTTGCGCAAACATGCTAGGCTCGTCTCGGATTCGCGCCGCAGGGCAGACCCTGGCCGGCCGCGGGCAGACGGCCGAAAGCAGGAGGGTGGCTGATGGGCTTTGGGACGATACTTCTCATCATCATCGTGGTGATCGGCGCCCTCGCGGTCATGGCCTATAACAGCCTTGTGCATTTGCGTCAGCGTTGCCGGCAGGCCTTTGCCGACATCGACGTGCAGACCAAGCAGCGCCACGATCTCGTGCCCAATCTCGTCGAGACCGTGAAAGGCTACGCGGCCCATGAGAGAGGAACTCTCGATGAGGTGGTCAAGGCCCGCGCGGCCGCGGTCTCGGCACCCGCCGGATCGCCGCAGCAGATCGAGGCGGAGCAAGCATTGTCCGGCGCGCTCGGGCGCCTCATTGCGATCTCGGAATCCTACCCCGATTTGAAGGCGAACCAGAATTTCCTCGATCTGCAGCAGCAGCTTGCCGATATCGAAAGCAGGATCGCGGCGGCGCGTCGCTTCTACAACGGCGCGGTGAGCGAATACAATGCCGGCATCCAGGCCTTTCCGGCGGTGCTTTTCGCGAGCGCCTTCGGCTTCACGCCTGAGACCTTCTTCGACCTCGGCGAGGAGCGCGCCGCGGTGGTCGAGGCTCCAAGCGTAAAATTCTAGGAGGGCGGACCGACGCCCCATGTTCCGCGCCTTCGGCCTCTACACGCATATCCGCGCGAATCGGATCAAATCGGTTCTGATCCTCTGCGGCTTCATCGTCCTCATCCTGGTCATCACCTACGCGTTCGATCTCGTGGTGATCGCCTTCTCCTATCCGAACGGCTACCTCTCGACGGGCGAGATCCTGAGCCTTGCCTCCCGCCGCATGCGGGAGGATTGGATCTACGCGGTGGCCTTTTCGCTCACCTGGTTCGCGATCGCCTTTGCGTTGCAGAGCCGGTTGATCGACGCGGCGACGGGGGCGACGCTTCCGGGGCCCGCCGAGCAGCGGCGCGTGTTCCGGCTTCTCGAGCCGCTTTGCATCAGCGTCGGCATGCCGACGCCCAAGATCAAGGTGATGGACACCGAAGCGCTGAACGCCTTCGCCTCCGGATTGCACGAGCAGGACGCGTCGGTCACCGTGACCACCGGGCTTCTCGCGCGGCTGAACGATCGCGAGCTCACAGCCGTCCTCGGCCATGAGCTCACCCACATCAAGAACCAGGATGTGCGCCTCATCGTGATCGCCGCGATCTTCGCCGGCATCCTCTCCTTCGCGGGCCAGATGATCGTGCGGGTGCTCCTGAACGCCGGCCCCGGCGAGCGGAGCGAGCGGCGCGGCGGCGGCGCCGGGCTCGCGATCGTGATCGCCGTCGCGCTTGCCGCGCTTTCCTGGCTGCTCGCGATCCTCTTGAAGCTCGCCCTCTCGCGCCGGCGCGAATACCTCGCGGATGCCGGCTCGGTCGAGCTCACCAAGGATCCGGACGCGATGATCTCGGCGCTGAAGCGCATCGAGGATCACGCGCGCATCGACGACGTGCCCTCGCTGGTGCAGGAAGCCTTCATCGAAAATCCGGGCGTCGGTTTCTCTTCCCTCTTCGACACGCATCCGCCGATCGCCGCGCGCATCGACGCGCTGGTGAAGTATGCGGGCGGAAATCCCGATGCGCTCATCGAGGGGCCGAACCTCCAGCCAATGCCGGCAGCGGGCGAACCCGCCGCCGGGCCTTGGGGCAGGATGGCCGCCGAGGAAGGCGCTTCTCCATGGGGAGCGAGGCGTTCGTGAAGAGGCTCGCGAGCACTTTGTTTCACGTCATGGCCGTGCTCGGCACGGCCATCCACGCCTGAAGCTTTCGTTGAAAGAAAGGCGTGGATCACCGGACCAAGTCCGGTGATGACGAGGGGACGTCTCCTTTTGATGCCACGATGGCCTGATGCACATGATCATGACGTGTCGGAGCGGGTCTAACCTTCCTCCTCGCCGTCGAGCCAGGTGCGTCCGCGCCGGTAGAGTGCCTCGACCTCCGGCCCGCGAAGCCCCGGCATGTCGCGCTTCACGTCGTAGCCGATTTGCGTCTGCAGATAGGCGAGATGGCGATAGCCTTCCGGAAAGCGCCGCAACAATTCCTGATCGAGCTCCAGCGTCGCCGCTGGATCGACGGCGTCGAGCCTATCCTTCTCATAAATGGGCTGGCGCAGCACGAGCCCCCAACGCCCGGCGCGCTTTTCAAGGAAGTCGTAGAAGCGCCCGGTGCACACCACGTCGCAAAGGACGCAGTGAACTTCGCCGCGTTGCGAGATCGTCATCTTGGTTTGCGCGACGGCGCGCTTGCCGTGGAGGTCGATGGCGATGCCACCGAGGAAATGCAGGATCGAGACGCCTTTCTCCCAACCTTCTCGGCTCGCCTCGATGAAAGCCTCGGCCGAGCCTTGAAACCAGGTCGCCATCATGCGCCCGTCATCGTGCCAGACGCTGCGGAAACGTTCCCAATCGCCTGCGTCGCGCCACACCGCCCAGTCGTTCACCAGCGCCGTGATGGCCAGCCGATCTTCGCTCCCGCTCTCACTCATGGGCGAAAATATCACCGTTCCAGCCGGCGAGATCGAGCCGTGCGCGGGTCGGCAGGAATTCGAAACAGGCCTTCGCGAGTTCGAGCCGGTCCTCGCGCCGCAACAGCGCCTCGAGCTTGTCCTTCAGCGCGTGCAGATGCAGCACGTCGGATGCCGCGTAGGCGAGCTGCGCCTCGGTCAAATTCGGCGCCCCCCAATCGGAGGATTGCTGCTGCTTCGAGATCTCGATGCCGAGGAGCTCGCGCACGAGGTCGCGGAGCCCGTGGCGTTCCGTGTAGGTGCGGGTGAGCTTCGACGCGATCTTGGTGCACCAGACCGGGGTGGCCATGACGCCGAGACGATGGAAGAGAATGGCGATGTCAAAACGGGCGAAATGAAAAAGCTTGAGCACATCGGGGTCGGCGAGCAGGCGCGCAAGATTGGGCGCGGGCGCCTCGCCGGGTGCGATTTGCACGAGATCCGCATCACCGTCGCCGCGCGAGAGCTGCACGAGGCAGAGCCGGTCACGATGCGGGTTGAGGCCGAGCGCCTCGGTATCGATCGCGATCATCGGGCCGGGCTGATAATCGGCCGGCAAATCACCCTGGTGAAGGCGGTTTCCCATGAGCTTGGGTTGCGGGGGAAGCCTGTCTGAGTCAAGCGCCTTGCGTGGGCACCGCAAAAAACGCTGCTATTTTCCCGGTAAAATTTTAGGGAGGAAATAAACAAGGAGCGGGCGAGGTTTGCGCATAAAACGCGCCCAAGCTCACGCGCTCAACTCCTTCGCGCGCTCCCGCAACACGAATTTCTGCACCTTGCCGGTCGACGTCTTCGGGATATCGGCAAAGACGATGTGACGCGGGCATTTATAGCGCGCGAGATGCTCGCGGCACCAATCGAGGAGATCTTGCGAGGTGGCGTTCACGCCCGGCTTGAGCTCGACGAAGGCGCAAGGCGTCTCTCCCCATTTCTCGTCGGGCTTTGCCACCACGGCCGCGAGCTGGACCGCGGGATGCTTGAACAAGGCATCCTCGACCTCGATCGAGGAAATATTCTCGCCCCCGGAGATGATGATGTCCTTGGATCGATCCTTCAACTGGACGTAGCCGTCTTCATGCACGACGCCGAGATCGCCCGAATGGAACCAGCCGCCCTCGAAGGCTTCGGCGGTCGCGCGCTCATTCTTGAGGTAGCCTTTCATCACCACATTGCCGCGGAACATCACCTCGCCGATGGTCTCGCCATCCGCCGGGACGGGAGTCATCGTGGCCGGATCCATGACCGCCAATCCGTCGAGCGCACCGTAGCGCACGCCCTGGCGCGCCTTCTTCACCGCCTGCTCGGGGAGCGGAAGCAGATCCCAATCGCTCTGCCAGTCGTTCACCACGGCGGGACCGTAGGTCTCGGTGAGCCCATAGAGATGGATGACGTCGAACCCCGCCTCTCGCATGGCGGCGAGCACGGCTTCGGGCGGCGGAGCGGCGGCGGTGAAGAAGGCGACGCGATGCGGCAGCTTCTTTTTTTCGGCTTGCGATGCGTTGAGGAGCGTCGACATCACGATGGGCGCGCCACACAGATGCGTCACCGCCTCGCGCACCATGAGATCGTAGATCGGCGCGGCGCGGACTTGGCGCAAGCACACATGCGTGCCGGCGACGACCGAGATCGACCAGGGGAAGCACCAGCCATTGCAATGGAACATCGGCAAGGTCCAGAGGTATACCGGATGCTTGGCCATGCTCGAGACGATGATATTGCCTTGGGCGAGGAGAGCCGCGCCGCGATGGTGGTAAACGACCCCCTTGGGATTTCCGGTCGTGCCGGATGTGTAGTTCAGCGAGATCGCGTCCCATTCGTCTTCCGGCGCCGACCACGGAAAGCTCGAATCCCCTAACGCGATGAGCTCCTCATATTCGATGCTGCCGATGCGCTCGCCCGGCCCTTTATATTCCGGATCGTCATAATCGATGACGAGCGGCTTCACCTTCGCCTGGCTCAGCGCTTCGCGCATCACGGGCGCGAATTCGCGATCCACGATGAGCGCCTTGCTCTCCGCGTGATCCAGCGTGAAGGCCAGGATTTTCGCATCGAGCCTGGTGTTGAGCGTGTTGAGCACGGCGCCAAGCATCGGCACGCCGTAGTGGCATTCGAGCATGGCGGGCGTGTTGGCCAGCATCACCGAGACGGTGTCGTTGCGTCCGAAGCCATTCGCGGCGAGCGCCGAGGCGAGGCGGCGCGAGCGCGCGAAGAACTCGGCATAGCTGCGGCGCACGCTGCCGTGCACGATGGCCGTGTGCCGCGGAAAGACCGCCGCGGCACGCTCCAAGAAGGTGAGGGGCGTCAGCGGCTGGAAATTCGCCGCGTTCTTGGCAAGCCCGAGCTCGTACGGGTTCGTCTTGGAAGAATGGATTTCATTGGAATTGGGCATGGCGAGGCCTCGAAGCGCAAGCGCTTCATGTTACAACGCTTTCGAAAAGAGAACAGAGGCGGCGTCTTGTGACGCGGCGACCTCGGCGCTATGCGCAATCCATGCTTGATCACCTCAAAGCCAAAAACCGAGCCTGGTCGCAGCGGATGCAAGCGACGGACGCTGATTTCTTCAAGCGCCTCGAACGCCAGCAGGCGCCCGAATATCTATGGATCGGCTGCTCCGACAGCCGCGTGCCGGCAAACGAGATCGTCGATCTCGATCCCGGCGAGCTCTTCGTCCATCGCAACGTGGCGAACCTCGCGCCGCCGCAAGACGCCAACTATCTTTCGGTGCTGCAATTCGCGGTCGATGTGCTCAAGGTGAAGCACATCATGGTGGTCGGTCATTATGGCTGCGGCGGGGTGAGCGCCGCGGTCGACGGCAAGCGCCGCGGCCTCGTCGATCACTGGCTGCATCCGATACGCGAAGTCTATCACGACCATCGCCACGAGCTCGACCCTCTCGAAGGGCGTGTGCGGCTCGACCGCCTTTGCGAGCTCAACGTCATCCGCCAGGTGCGCAACGTCGCCTCGGACGTGTTCGTGCAGGACGCCTGGGCACGTGGCCAGCCTCTCTGCGTGCATGGCTGGATCTATTCGATCGCCGATGGGCTGGTGAAGGATCTCAATGTCTCGGTCGCGTCGCCAAGACAGCTCGAAGGGGTCATCGCGGCCGAAGCCGTCGATCGGAAAGCGTGACGTCGCTGGCTTATGGAGCGGTGCCGATTCGCGTGCGGTGGTCACGTTTGCGGCATTGCGAAACCCGCATACCCTTCCCCGCACGATGAGGCGACAAGAAGGAAGCGCGAGGCGGCTCACTCCCTAATCCGACGAGTGAGATTGCCAGAGTCCGACACCCAACAAATGTTTCTCGGCCCCTTGAATAGATTTTTGACAAATTTTAGATAGTTGGCTTCAATACTCCTTCGTCAACGCTCGGGAACAATCGGATGCACCACTTTGTCCTTTATCTGGCCGCGTCACTTGCGCTTATTGGCGCCACTCTTGGATTAGAGCCTTATATGGACCGGCGATACGCGATCCGGCAGCTATATGGTGTCTCGCCTGGGGGCTTAGTCGAAATGGCGCGCAAAGACCGTCGAGAGCTCAAGTCCTTTCTGCAATTCATGGCCACCCTTGTATTCTGGGCAATCAGCATTCAATGACCGCGAGAGCGTGATCCACACTCACTTGCTGCGCCGATAGCCCTAACCAAAGCTTCTCGCACACGCGGATCGCTCGTAAATTTTTGCAATGGAAACACCCTGGTTGCTGACGATCATGCTTTAGCCTCATCCTTGCAGAAGGTTACGGCGGTTTGCCGGGGCGGCGCCCGTTCCTATTTCACTCCCATGGGGCCCGAGCCGGAGACACATCGATGAAAGAACCGGCGAAGAGCCGCTACCCCGAAGTCTATGCGGCCTGGAAAAGCGATCCTGTCGGCTTTTGGGGAGAGGCAGCCCGCGCCATCGACTGGTACGAGCCGCCC
>JAFAQA010000107.1 GCA_019246665.1 Hyphomicrobiales bacterium | reverse complement strand
ACGTCTTCGTCGGCTTCACCACGGCCAATCGCGTGCCGCATGAGGCCAAGACCGACATCCTGCCGCAACGCGTGCTGGCCGAAAGCCGGATCGATCTGCTATTCGAAGCGGCGGCCGAGGCGACGCAGGAGGCGGTGCTCGACGCGCTTGCCGCGGCCGACACCACGCGCGGGCGGGACGATCATGTGCGGCAAGGGCTGCGGCACGTCTTGGCGCGGGAGGCAAAAGGGCCAGCATGAAGATATTCATTTCCGCCGATATCGAGGGCGTCGCCGGGGTCATCTCGCCTCAGCAGGGCCAACCGGGCAATGGCGAATATGAGCGCGCCCGGCGGCTGATGACAGAAGAGGTGAATTCCGCGATCCACGGCGCCTTCGACGGCGGGGCGACGCACGTGCTTGTCAACGACAGTCACGGGCCGATGGTCAATCTCATTCCCGAGCTTCTTGACGCGCGCGCCGAGCTTATTTTGGGCAGGCCGAAGCCGATGAACATGTTCTGCGGGCTGGAAGCCGATTTCGCGGGCGTGTTCTGCACCGGATATCATTCGGGTGCCGGGCAGCACGGTGTGCTTTCACATACGGTGAACGGCTTCGCCTTCGCAGCCATTCGCGTGAACGGCATCGATTGCGCGGAGGCAACGCTCTATGGTGCCTATGCCGGCAGCCTCGGCGTTTCTGTCCTCCTGCTCACGGGCGATGATCGCATGAAGGCGCAATGCGCGCCGATTTTTCCGGGCGCGCGCATCGCGACGGTGAAGCATGCGCTTGGGCACCGGGCGGCGCGCGCGCTGTCGCCCGAAGCCGCAAGAAACCTCATTCGCACGGAGGCGGAGACGGCCGTGCGCGAACGGGGAAAATGCAAGCCCTTCGTGATTGCCCCGCCTTGCCGGCTCGAGGTCGATTTGACGAGCGTGGCGCTTGCCGATCTTGCGATGGTAATTCCTCCGGCCGAGCGCATCGGGCCGAAGAGCGTCGCTTTCCCGCCGGGCGATGTCGCGGCAGCAATCGGCTGGGTCAACACCATCTCCGCCATGTCGGCCGCCCTGCGCTGAGGGGTAGGGGAAGCGAAAAGGATGAAGGTCATGAAATTCACCTTGGCCATCCATGGCGGGGCGGGAACCCGGCGACGCGAGGCCATGAGCCCTGAAGCGGAGGCCGGGTATCGGACCGGGCTGCAACACGCCCTGATGAGCGGCTATCGCGTGTTGAAGGAGGGCGGGCCCGCGCTCGAAGCCGTGACCAAGGCCGTGATGGCCCTCGAGGACGATCCGCAGTTCAATGCGGGTCGGGGCGCGGTCTACACTTCGGCCGGCACGCATGAAATGGACGCTGCCGTGATGGAGGGCGCTTCACGCAAAGCCGGCGCGGTCGCAGGCGTCATGGGGCCGCGCAATCCGGTGCTCGCCGCGCGCGCCGTGATGGAGCGTTCCGAAAACGTGCTCCTCATCGGCGAAGGAGCGATGCAATTCTGCCGCGAGCAGGGGCTCGCCTTCAAGAAAGCTCCCTATTTCGCGACGACAGAGCGGTTTGAAGCGCTACAGGCTGAGCTCGAGCGGCGGCGCGTGAAAGGCATGGATATGCGCGATGATGCGGCGAAGCACGGCACGGTGGGCGCGGTGGCTTGCGACGCCGGCGGCAATCTCGCGGCCGCGACATCGACCGGCGGCATGACGGGGAAGACGCCGGGACGCGTCGGGGATTGCCCGGTTTTCGGTGCGGGCACCTGGGCCGATGAGAGCTGCGCCATCTCGGCGACGGGGCATGGCGAGGTCTTCATCCGTTACGCCGCCGCCCATGAGATCGCGAGCCGCATGCGGCTTGGGAAGCAATCGCTCGCCGCGGCGGCCGAAGCCGTCGTGGCCGAGCTCGGTGCGCTGGGTGGCTCCGGCGGGCTGATCGGCGTCGACGCGACGGGCGAGGTGGCGCTGCCATTCAATTGCACGGGCATGTATCGCGGCCGGATCGGCGCGGACGGCATCGCCTGGACCGGTATTTATCGCGAGCCGCTGAAGGCGAAAGAGCTGTCAGCTGCGTGAAGCATGGACGCTGCCCCTCGTCGGCCGAATAAGGTGCCAGCGTCGAGTGGTCACCGTCACCCTGGACCGCTTACCGGCTATGGCAGTCAGTGACCCTTTACCTGGCCGCTTCGCGGCCGCCGTCCCCCCTCACGAGTGAGATAGTCGCTAACGACAAGGGTTTGCGGCAACGCCTCGGTTCGTCCTTACGCCCGCTTGCCGCCCGGAATGACAACGAGATGCTGGCGCGCTTCACGACGAGATTCGAGCGGAGCGGGGAGGCGCCCGAAAGGCATTTGCGCGCGCGTTCCGTGCTCGATCATGCGGAGGGTCCGGGTGCTCAAGGCGGTGATCGCGTCGCTGCCGAACCAAGGCGGGAGGGCACTGGCCGCAAAGGAGCCGATGGCTCCGCATTGGGAGCTGGCATTGGGGCGCACGGGGAGGAGAAGCATTTCGATATCGAGCTCGCGTCCCTGGCTCGTCTCCCCGCTGAGGCTGGCGACGAGTCCGTGCATGCCGCCCGTCACCGCGCCCAGGAGCCGGCAGACCTCGTCGCGCTCGCTTTCGAACCACAGC
>JAFAQA010000100.1 GCA_019246665.1 Hyphomicrobiales bacterium | reverse complement strand
GAAAGCCCGAGATGCACCGAGAGGCTCGCTGCGATATCGGCGAGGCTTTCGCGGCGGCCGAGCGGCGTCGCCCGCACCTTCGGCCCGAAACAGAGAATGGGCGTGTGCTCGCGCGTATGGTCCGTGCCGCGGAAGGTGGGATCGTTGCCGTGATCGGCCGTGATGATGCAGATGTCGTCGCCGCGCAGCCGAGCGGAGATCTCAGGAAGGCGCGCATCGAAGGCTTCGAGCGCCGCCGCATATCCCGGCACATCGCGCCGATGGCCGAATTCAGTGTCGAAATCGACGAGGTTCGCGAAGACGAGACCGCCTTCCGGCAAAGCCGAGAACGCTTCAAGCGCCGTGCTCAGCATCGCCATGTTTCCGGCGGTTTTCACTTCCGTCCCAGTGGCGCGATGCGCGAAGATGTCGCCGATCTTGCCGACACTGACGATCGCGCGGCCCGCGCCGTGCAGCCGGTCGAGCAAGGTCGGACGTGGCGCGGGCGTCGCGAAATCCTTCCGGTTGGCGGTGCGCGTGAACCCGATTTCGGCCTCGCCGACGAAGGGGCGCGCAATGACGCGCCCGATGCGATAAGGGTCGCAGAGCCGTCGCGCGAGGCGGCAGAGCGCGTAGAGCCTCTCGAGCCCGAAAGCGGTCTCATGCGCTGCGATCTGGAACACGCTATCGACCGAGGTGTAGCAAATCGGCTTGCCGCTCGCGAGGCTTTCGGCCCCGAGCTCATCGATGATGGCGGTGCCCGAGGCGTGGCGATTGCCGAGAATGCCGGGCAACCCGCCCTCGCGGATCAAAGCGTCGATGAGAGCCGATGGAAAGCATGGCTCGGTCGCCGGAAAATAGCCCCAGTCGAAATCGACCGGCACGCCCGCAATCTCCCAATGGCCGGAAGGCGTGTCCTTGCCGCGCGAAGTTTCGACGCCGTAGCCAAAGGCGCCACCGGGCTTGCCGCGCGGCTCGAGATTGGGCGGCAGGCGCCCGCTCGAGGCTTCGCAGCTGAGACCCAGGCCGAGCTTGGCAAGGTGGGGCAACCGAAGCGGGCCGGCGCGAAGTCCCGGCCGATCGCCGTCTCCGGCCGCGCAAGCCTCAGCGATATGGCCGACCGTGTCCGCGCCGCCATCTCCGTATGCTTCGGCATCCTCGGCTCCGCCGATGCCGACCGAATCGAGCACGATCAGCAGCGCGCGCGCGCTTGCGGAGCTCATGCTCAACGCCTCGCCGTTCGCGCTGAATTTTGCTTGGCACGCGCCTCATCGGCGAGGCCGACGAGCACTGCACGAAGCTCTGCGAGCGTGTGCACCTTTTGGGAAAAGGCAAGGCGCCGCCGCTCATCGCCTTGCGCAAGGTCGCAACCTTCGGGATCGAGCCCAGTGAGCCGCCACGGTCCGGCGGGGGCGCCGAGAAGCGCCGTCGCGTAAAGCGCGATCGCTTCCGCGTGATCCTCGTTCATGTGGGCGAGCGCCCCCTCCTCGGCCGAAACGAGTTCTTGCGCATCGCCAAGCTCGGTCATGAGCTCCGCACCCGATAATTGCGCCGCGCGGGCAAAGCCGCCATTGAGGTGCGCCTGCGCGGGATCGAGCCGCCAGAAGGAAAAATCGGCAAAGCCAGCGTAAAGCTCCGCTTTCGGGTGCGCGCGCAAGAATCGTCGGCGCGCGCGCTTGCCTTCGTCGCTTTCTCGCTCGAGCCGATAGGCGCGGCCGTTCAGCGTCAGGCGCGGATGCGCGAGCGGATCGCCGCGTCCGATTCGCGCGAGCAGCAACGAGGCGCGGGCATCGTTCTCGAGATGGCTCGTATGCGCCGCGAGGCGCGACAGAAGGAGGAGCGGGCGCCCGTCCACATCGGTCGCCACGGCCGTGAGGCTGGAAAACGGGGCGCCTTGCGGGTCGAGCGTCGCAAGCGCGCCGCTTCCCACGCTGCGCAAAAGCGCTTTCGCCAAGGCGAGCGGATCGAAATCGCGCACGGCGCGCGGCGCCTCCTGATCGTCCGGTTCGGGAGTGCCGCTTGCCATGGCGCCTATTTAGGGCATGCTGGCGGAAAGTGGGAACCGGTTTTCGGAAGGATTGTCCTCGGCAAGTCAGCAGCAGAAACCAAAAAAATACGACGCAAGGACGTGCGAAATCGAGCAGGTAGCGCTACCGCGTTTTCGATCACGCTCCTTCTTGATCATGATCCGCAATAATGCCCCGCTCTTGCGATAAGATCATGCGGAAAAGACAAAAAGATAACCCTGACGCTCCTGATTCATCCAAACGCAACGCCTTCCAATGTCTCCCGAACTTCGTCCTCATCGCACGACCCCGCATCTCGGCCTTTTCGCCCCCAGCGGGACCACTAGGATGGTGCGCACGGCGCGCCGTGCCGCCGCCGCCTTGGCCGATATCGTTTATCCACCGTCCTGTCTCGTTTGTCAGGCAGCGACCGCCGAGCCGCGCGCGCTCTGCGCCCAATGCTGGGGACGGCTTCGCCTCATCGAGCGGCCCTATTGCGAGCGCCTCGGCACGCCCTTCGCGGTCGATGCGGGGGCGGCCCTGCTCTCGCCCGCCGCGATCGCGAACCCTCCGGTCTATGAACGCGCCCGCGCCGTCGCGCGTTATGATGAAACGGCCCGGCTTCTGGCGCACCGGCTCAAATATGGCGATCGGCTCGACCTTGCCGCCACGATTGCGAACTGGATGGCGCGCGCGGGCGCCGAGCTTCTCGCCGAGGCGGACCTCATCGTGCCGGTGCCGCTGCATCGCAGCCGCATTTGGAAACGGCGCTTCAATCAGGCGGCCCTCCTTGCCGACGGCATGGCGCGGCGCTCGGGCAAGCGCTTCGACGCTTTCGCCCTCCGTCGCAAGCGCCCGACGCGGCCCCAGGTCGGACTTTCGCGCGCCGAGCGGCGCGCCAACCTCACCGGCGCCTTCGAGGTCGGCGAGGAAGACAAGGCCCGGGTGGCGGGCCTTCGCGTGCTGCTCGTCGATGACGTGCTCACCACCGGCTCGACCGCGAATGCCGCGGCGCGCGCCCTCCTGCGCGGGGGCGCAGCGGCGGTCGACGTTGTCGTTTTCGCAACCGTCGTGCATGACGGTGTTGTGCATGACGCTTTTGCGACTACATGAAAGGGCCGAATTGTGAGTTGGCGGGCGTCCGAGGCATCAGAATGCGCGAAGTGACGATCTATACGAGGGCTTGGTGCCCTTATTGCCAGGACGCGAAGGCGCTGTTGCGGCGCAAGGGCGTGGATTTCATCGAGGTCGAGATCGACAAGGAGCCGCAGCGGCGCGCCGAGATGCTCGAGCGCTCGGGCGGGCGGCGAACCGTGCCCCAGATCTTCGTTGGGCAAAGCCATGTCGGCGGCTGCGATGAGCTTTACGCGCTCGACGAGGAGGGCGCGCTCGACCCGCTTCTCGCCGGAAGCGCTGATGCCAAGAGAGCGTTGCCGTGATCGCCTTCACGCTTGCCTGCGATGCTGGCCATGAGTTCGAGAGCTGGTTCTCTTCCGGTGCCGCCTTCGAGCAACAGGCAAAGCGCCGTCTCGTCGCCTGCCCGATCTGCGGCTCGGTGAAGGTCGGCAAGACCGTCATGTCGCCTTCCGTGGCGCGCACCGACAATCGATCACGCTCGAGGGTAGCCGCCGAGACGCCAGCGTCGTCCGAGCCCGTCGCACCACCATCAGCTGCGCAACCGCATGTGGTGCTGGGCGAGCCC
Source organism: Hyphomicrobiales bacterium (assembly GCA_019246665.1). Classification (GTDB taxonomy): domain Bacteria; phylum Pseudomonadota; class Alphaproteobacteria; order Rhizobiales; family Beijerinckiaceae; genus GAS188. The sequence goes on along the minus strand of JAFAQA010000100.1, from coordinate 4,326 downwards.
GAGCGGCAGCTCCGCAATATGATCCGCGCCTTGCGCAAGCATGTGGCGGAGAATTCGGATTACGTCGGCCGCAAGTTCCCGGAAGAGGCGCGCCAGATGCACCATGGCGAGATCGAGCACCGCTCGATCTGGGGCGAGGCTTCCGCCGAAGAAGCAAAGGCGCTGGCCGAAGAGGGCGTCGAGGTGCAGCCCTTGCCCATGCTTCCCGACGAGCGGAACTGAAGAGGCCGGGCGCTTCCTCCCTCTCCCCAATTGCGAAGCAATTGTGCGGGAAAGGGTGCCCCTCACACAATGAGGGCGGGAGAGGGGGACCATGAAATAAGCCCCCTCATCCGACCTCGCTTCGCTCGGTCACCTTCTCCCGCAAGGAGAAGGAAGAGGCGCTAATTCAATTCACCGAGGGCGGGAGGAAATGCCCAGCTTGGAACGCTCCTGCAGGCGCGAGGCGAGCCAGCTGCCCCGTCGTACGTGTCAGGCCTGCACCCGCAGCTCCTTCAAGAGCGGCGCGAGGAGATCCTCGTAAGGCTTCCAGCGGCCGATCGAGCTTTGATAAATCGGGCGGCGCACTTGCGTCGCGCTTGCCGTCTTCACCGGGCGCTTGTTGCGGTGGAAGGCGAGGCAGGCATCGTCCCATTCGAGCCCGGCATGGGCGATGATGCGGCGCGCCTGCGTCTCGAGATCGGCGACCACATCCTCATAGCGCACATCGATCATCACCCCCTTCGGCAGGATCTCGCGCCAATGCGCCATGAGGCGCTCATAGGCACGATAGAAGCGGCCGAGCTCGCCAAGATCATAGGTGTGGTTCTGCTCATGCGAGAAGAGCTTCGAGAAGCAAGACAGGCAAGTGTCGATGGGATCGCGCACGGTGTGGAGGATGCGCGCGTTCGGCATCGCGAGATGTATGAGGCCGACATAATAGAAGTTCGAGGGCATCTTGTCGGTGATGCGCGGCGCGTCTGGCGCGAGCGCCTGCACGCGTCGCACATAGTTCTCGCCGAACTCGCGAAGCTGTTTCGCCGTCATCGAAGGGATAAAGCCCGGATAAAGCCAATCGCTTCCGTCCGGACGCCTGATGCTTTGCGTCACCTCATGCATCTCGCGCAGCTCGCCTGCGCCGAAGACCTGCGGATGGCTCGACAGGATCTGCTCGACGAGCGTCGTTCCCGAGCGCGGCATGCCGAGGATGAACACCGGCACCTTCGATGAGGTGCCCTGGCCTTTCTTCTCGCGCATCAGCTTCCTGGTGACGGTGCCGATGATCTCCTCGAAGAGGGCGAGATTGGCGGGCTCGTCATATTCGATCTTGCCGCGCTTGAGCTTGTTGCCTCGCAGCATGTGATCGAAGGCATCGCGGTGGCGCGCGAGATCCGCATAAGCCTTGGCAACGGCAAAATGAAGCTGGGTGCGATCGGTCTCGGAGAGGACCTCGCCTTCCCCGATCATGGCTTCCATGGCCGAAAGATGCGCATCGCCATCCTTGAATTTCTTGGCGTCGGCGAGGTTGAAGTAGGCCCCTGTCGAGCGCGGGTCGAGCTCGAGCGCCTTCTCGTAGCTTTCTGTCGCCTCGGCGAAGCGGCCGAGCTCTTTCAGCGCGTTTCCCATGTTGTTGTAGGCGTCCGAAAGGTCGGGCTTTTTCGCGAGCGCCTTGCGGAAGCAGTCGAGCGCCTCTTCGGCCTGCCCTTCCTCGAAGAGGACATTGCCCATGATGTTGATCGCGTCGGCATCGTCGGGCGCAAGCGAAAGCGCCCGCTCGACCGCCGCGCGGGCTTCCGCGGTCTTGTGCTGCGCCAGAAGCGTCGAGGCCAAATAGGTGTGCGTCTGGTGATTATCGGCGCGAATCGCCGCCGATTGCGAGAGCAACATCAAGGCTTCGTCGAAGCGGTCGAGATCCTTTACGGCGAGCGCGAGGTTGTTGAGCGTCAGCGGATCGATCGGGTTGAGCGCGAGCGCCCGCCGATACGCGGCTTCGGCTTCCGCGATGCGCTTGAGATCACGCAGCGCCGTACCGAGATTGTTGTGCGCCTCGGCATAGCCTGGCTTGAGCGCGAGCGCGCGATGATATGAAGGGAGCGATTCCTCGAATTGCTTCTTGGCGCGCAGTGCGTTGCCGAGGTTGCTATGGGCTTCCGCGTAATTGGGCGCGAGCGCGATGGCGCGCCGGTAATGCGTGATCGCCTCGTCATATTCGTCGCGGTCGTAATGCGCAATGCCGAGATTGTTGAACGCCGCGGCGTAATTGGGACGAAGTGTGAGCGCATGGCGCCCCGCCGCGAGCGCCTCGTCGAGGCGCCCCGCGAGCCGGCACATCTCGCCGAGATTGCAATGATAGAGCGGCGTGCGCGCATCGGACGCGATCGCCTGACGCAAAAGATCGATGGCAACGGTGAGATTGCCGGCCTGATGCGCGATGATGCCGAGAAGATGCAACGTCTCGGCATGGCCCGGCACGGCCTTGAGGATCTGCCGGCACAAATCTTCGGCGGCCGGCAGGCGCCCCGCCTGCCGATGCTGCTCGGCGAGCGCCAGCACTTGCGGAAGCGGCAGGATTTGTTGCGTGGGGGCAAGGCCCGCCGAACCGTTCATGCTGCTCATCGAGATTGTCCATTCTGCGCGAGGTCGTTCAAGGCTTTGGCGACGGCGTCGACGGGCATGCGCCAATCGCCGCGCGTCTTCTGCCGGAAGAGACGAAGCGTCGGGTACCAGGGGCTGTCCTCGCGTTCCAGGAGCCACCGCCAATCCGGAACGAAGGGCAAAAGCAGCCAGACGGGCTTGCCCATCGCGCCGGCCAAATGGGCAGGCGCGGTATCGACCGAGATCAGGAGATCGAGGGCCGCCAGCGCGCCGGCGGTTTGCGCGAAGTCGGTGAGCTCAGGCGCGAGATCGGTGACGTGATCGGGAAGAATGTCGCCCTTGCGCGCGCCGATCTGCAGGCTGAAGAAGCGCACACCCTCGACCGAAAGGATCGGGGCCAACGTCACAAGTGCGACCGTGCGATCGATATCGTTGAGGTGCTTCGTGCTGCCGGCCCAGACGATGCCGACCTTGAGCTCCGGCTCCTTCCCGACAAGCGCCGCGAAGCGCCTCGTGTCATCCGGCTTGGCGTGCAGGTAAGGGATCGTGGCCGGAATGGTGTCGAGCGTCGTTCCGAGAAGATGCGGCAGGCTCAGCAAAGGGCATTGCGCATCCGTCACGGGCAAATCCTCGCCGTCGGCGGTGATCTCGAGCCAGGGCATGGCCTCGGCGATGAGCGAGCGCAAAGGCCCTTGCGTGTTGAGCACGAGCGTCGCGCCGCGTTCGCGCAGAAGCGGCAGGTAACGGCAGAAATGGACCGTGTCGCCGAAGCCCTGCTCGGCGTGGATGAGGAGGCGCTTGCCGCGCGTATCCTCGCCCCTCCAGGGCGCCACCATCGGCGGGCGCGACGGCAGCTCCGAGGAGCGCCAGCGCCATTCATACTCGACGAAGCCTTCCGCGAACCGCCCCTGCAGGAGATGGTTCATGGCAAGCCCCGTATGGGCGTTGCCGTGCAGCGGCTGCGCCGCGATGGCACGGCGGAAATCCGCCACGGCCTCATCGAAGCGCGCGAGGAGATGAAAGGTCAGGGCGCGGTTGCTCAATGCATCCGCGAAACCGGGCTTGAGCGCGAGCGCGCGCGCATAGGCGGGGATCGCCTCATCCAGGCGGCGCAGCGCGCGCAGCGCATTGCCGAGATTGCTATGAGCTTCCGCATAGCTCGGGACAACCTCGATGGCGCGGCGATAGTGCGTGATGGCCTCAGCGTACTCGCCGCGGTCGTAATGAGCGATGCCGAGATTGTTGAGCGCCTCCGGATAGGCGGGACGGAGCGCGAGCGCTTGGCGCCCTGCGGCGAGCGCCTCATCGAGCCGGCCCGCGAGGCGGCACATCTCGCCGAGATTGCAGTGATAGAGCGGAACGCGCCCGTCAGCCGCGATCGCCTGGCGCAGAAGATCGAGGGCAACGCGAATATTGCCCGCCTGATGCGCGATGATGCCGAGGAGATGCAGTGTCTCGGCATGGCCTGGGACCGTGTTCAGGATTTGTCGGCAGAGCTCCTCGGCGGCCTGCAAGCGCCCAGCCTGCCGGTGCTGCTCGGCAAGCGCGAGCACTTGCGGAAGCGGCAGGATCTGCTGCGCAAAGGAGAGGCTCGTCGCCGATGAACTATTGCTCACGCGCAAGCCTCGAGAGCCGCGAGGCGATCGAGGTCTGTAGAGGTGAAGCGATGTTTCGCCGTCATGCTCGGGCCGGAGCAAGAAGCTGGCGCATAGATAAGGCCTCGCATTAGCGCTTACTAGCGATGCTGCGCCA
>JAFAQA010000099.1 GCA_019246665.1 Hyphomicrobiales bacterium | reverse complement strand
TTCATGTGGGGCATCGTCGCCCTCGTGGTGCAAATCCTGGTTTATTGGCTGGTGCGCCTGATTCTGCCCGATCTCACGCGCCGCATCGCCGCCGGTGAGGTCACGGCCGCGCTTTTTCTCGGCTGTGCTTCGCTCACGGCGGGAATCATCAATGCAGCCGCCATGAGCTTTTGAGCGGCTTGACACGCGCAATGAGATCGGCCCGAAAGGGAAGGAGCATTGAGGGCAAGCGAAAAGCCGCGCCCGCGGGCCGGGCGCGCAAAGGCACCCCGGCGCTCAAGCAGCTCAAGGCACGGGCGCTCGCGGCGTCACTCGGCTCTCCGACGACACTCTCCAGCGCCGTCACACGGCTCGGCTTCGTGCAAGCCGACCCGATACGCTCACCGGCGCGCGCCCAAGACCTCATCTTGCGCCACCGCGTGGTGGGCTACCGCGTGGGCGATCTCGAGCGCGCATTCCGCCGCCTCGAGCTCGAAGAGGATTTCCTCTACGCCTACGGCTTCATGCCGCGGGAGATCACAAGGCTTCTACACCCGCGACTTGATCCGCAAGGCGCACCTCATCGACCGACGGGGCTCGCTGCCGAGGTGCTCGCTTTCGTGCGCGAGCGCGGCATTACGCATCCACAAGAGCTTGCAACCATGTTCGGCAAGGAACGCGCCGTAAACAATTGGGGCGGCTTCTCGAAGGCCACCACCCGCGCCCTGCAAAACCTGCATTTCTATGGGTTGTTGCGCGTCGCGCATCGGCGCGACGGCATTCGCCTCTACGAGCCTGCGACGACTTCTCAGGAAAGCGCGAGCATCGAGGAACGCCAGCAACGCGTTCTCCTCCTTGTGCTTCGTCTTCTTGCGCCCCTGCCGAAGAGGAGTCTGGGGCCGACGCTCGCTCTCCTTGCACGAGGCGCGCCGCAACTGCGTCGCGATATGCCCAAGGCGCTCGAGGCACTCTTGCGCGCGGGTGCGGTCGAGAGCGCTCATATCGACGGCGAAACCTGGCTTTGGCCAAGCGAGATGCCGACCCTCGAAACGAGCTCGGCGTCTAACAAGCTTCGCTTCCTTGCGCCATTCGATCCCATCGTGTGGGACCGGCGTCGCTTCGCGCATCTCTGGGGATGGGAATATCGCTTCGAAGCGTATACGCCGACCCGAAAACGCCGGCGCGGCTATTACGCGATGCCGCTTCTTTTCGGCGACGAGGTGATCGGCTGGGTCAACCTCTCACGCCCTGATGGACGTTTGCATGTCGATGCCGGCTTCATCCGGACTCCGCCCAAAGGGGAGGTCTTCCGCCGTGCCTTCGATGCGGAGGTCGCGCGATTTGAAAGGTTCATGGTCGCTCGCGCATGAGCCAACCGATAAGAAGAGCGGGAGAAGGCCACTCGAGACGACGGCCTTTTCCCGGTGGAGCTCGGCGATCGCCCGTCAGCGCAGGCGCGCCACCCGACAAAGCCGAACGAGGTCATCATCGAAGGCATCGACATTCGCGAGAATGGTCGGGCAGCGTCGCTTCAAGGTGAGACGCAATTGCGCGCCTTGCAGGCCGTTCAAGCCCGCTCCCAGCCCTGTGGAGGACTCGATGCCCGCGGCGCTTGCAGGGATTCCCGCACCGACGCCAGCGACGCCCGACGTTCCCGAAATTCCCGTCGATGACCCGACTGCCGCACCAATCCCGGAACCGACACCGCCTCCGGCGCCATTGACCCCCGGGCCAATTCCGCCGCCCCCGCCAATCCCCGCGCCAGCCGACGCTCCAACGCCAACTCCACCCGCACCGCCGCCTGCGCTCGCGCCGACGCCACCGCCGCCCCCGCTGACGCCGGCACCACCGGAGGCACCCGCACCCACGCCAGAGCCGCCACCACCTGCGCTCGCGCCGACGCCACCGCCTCCACCACCGACGCCGGCGCCGCCGGAGGCACCCGCACCCACGCCGCCTCCGCCACCGCCTGCGCTCGCGCCGACACCTCCGCCTCCACCACCGACGCCGGCACCACCGGAAGCACCCGCACCGACGCCGCCTCCGCCACCGCCTGCGCTCGCGCCCACGCCTCCTCCGCCGCCCCCGCCGACGCCTGCACCACCGGATGCTCCCGCACCCACCCCGCCGCCGCCACCCCCCGCGCTCGCGCCGACACCGCCGCCGCCACCACCGACGCCGGCACCACCGGACGCACCCGCGCCCACACCGCCACCACCGCCGCCGGCACTCGCGCCGGCGCCATAGGCCGCGGCGCCGGATGCCAGCAACAGCACGACGCTCAGCGAGTACAGTGCCGTCTTGGTCTTTCTCAGCCCAAATGAAGTTTCCATGAGGTCCTCCCGGCGGGCAAAAGTGATATCTCTCCTCGTGGCCCGACCCCGACAAATGGCCCGCTTTGTCGGAAAGAGCCTGACCACAACTTCATGATTTTATGGACAGATTTCACCGACGGATGGAATCATCCGTCGTAATCGATCCACTGGCGGCGCTCTGTTGGATTCGGGGCGAGCGCCGGCAAATGAACGAGCTGCTCGCGCGTAGAGTTTCGCCGACGCAAGGAGGGCAGACGTAGAATTGTTTTATAGTTTGCGAATGTTCAAGGATGTTCGGACAAATATAAAGTAATTCTATGTTTTTGACGGTAACCGAGGTCGCATATTCTTAACAAACGAGAAGGCAAAGCTCGCCCTTGCCTCTTCTCATTGCTTTTTCGCCCAGCCCTTTTCGCGCTGAAGAATGACGAGATCGAGGGACGGAGCCGTCCCCGTGATCGCCGTCAGAAGGCAATGGGCCTGACCTCGATGATGCGTCTGGTGATTGAAGAAATGATCGAGCGCTTCACTGAGCACTTGCTCGACCTTGGCCGGATTGGTGATTGTCGAGTAATTGAATATCGAGTTGAGGGTCCTCTCGCCGAGCCCATCGACGTAGGTCTGGATCAGGCGATCCTCGGTTTCGCGAGCCCGCCGCAGATCGTGGAAATCTTCATACAAAATGGCGTCGAGCCGCATCGGTGCGTCGCCTTTTCCCGTGAAACGGCGCATCCAAACGCGATCACCGACGAGGAGATGGTTGAGAGTGCCGTGCAAGGACTTGAAGAAGGCACCCCGATCGGCCCTGTAATCCGCGTCGCTCACGCAAGCGACGGCATCATAGAGACGATCATTTGCCCAGGAATTGTAGAGCGCGAGGCGGGAGTAGCGGTGCTGCACGAGCTTGACCTTCGACGTGAAAGGGAACGTTGGACTTCACAAGCGCGGGACCAGGGTGGGTGAAGACTTTTTACCTCGCCACTCATCAATTCACCAGTTGCGCTTTTCGCTGCTCTCTCGATCAAAGAGGGAGGAGGATTGGCGTATCGCGATCGGGCGCTTTCGCCGCGCCGCTGCCATCCGGCTCGATCCGTTGGGCCTTGCGCCGCAACTCTCCCGGGTGGCAGCTTAAGGCGCTTGGAGAGATCGCCGCCGAACGAGGGGCCCCGCAGGTGCACCTCCAACAGCCTTGTCCATCCCCGTCTGACCCGCGAGCCACGCACGGCTGAGACCCGCACCACGCAATGGCAGTGCCGCTTCGCCAAATGTTATCTTGAGACGAATCAGGAAGGGATGCCCTTGGATCTTCAGGTCAATCCGGCTACCGCCCGACCACGTGCGGGTGGGGTCGATAGCGCATATGCATGGCTTCGCCTTGCAGCGGCGGTCGTTCTTTCGA
>JAFAQA010000528.1 GCA_019246665.1 Hyphomicrobiales bacterium | reverse complement strand
ACTCTCACCTTGTCACCTTGATTCACGCCCTGCTTCAGGCGCGAAAACATCAGATGGTAACCGTTCGGCTTGAGCTCGACGACGCTGCCCGGCTCGATTTCGAGCGGCTTCTCGAGCGGTCGCATCTTCATCACCTCACCCGATACGCTCATTTCGTGCACTTCGACCGTGGATGCAATATCGCATTCGACGCTCAAGAGCCGGTCAGGCTCTTTTCCCATATTTGTGATCGTCATGTATCCGCTCGCGACCGTCGCTCCCCGGGGCGTGGCTCGCATCCAGGGCGATGTGATTCGCAGCTTTCCGACCTCGTATTCCTCACCTGTCGCCGGCGTTGCCGCGACCATCTTGCTGGGATCTTGTGCCGAGGACGAGGCTTTTGCAGCGGAGGAACTACCCAAGCAGAAGATAGCGAAGGTCGCTGCCGCGAGATAACTCATCGGCACGCCAAACCTCTCACGATGTGACCTGTTCATGATACCCTCGTCGAATCTGACCGCGCGCCGGAGCGTCGCGGATGAATGGAATTCAGGCTGAAGAGGAGGCTGGGGAGAGACGAGGAGGCGCCCGCGCTAAGCTTACCGCACCCACTTTGCGATCTCGCACCACGGGACGGGATGATGCGATCCGGATCGGGGCTTGCGATGGTGGCCAGAGAGCGATGTGCGAATTCGCGCCATGAGGGAGGCCCAAGCCCGAATGGGCAGCGCAAAGGCCCTGGCAGGAACATTCCTGGCTATGGGCTTGGCTTTTCGCTCGGCCATCGGCAAGTGCGCCCGCCGTGAAATCGGCACCGCAGATAATCACATCTTTGGCGTCCTCGCCGACTTTCAGCGAAGAAGCGGAGGCGAAGGCGGCGAAGACTGCCTGAAAAACAAGCGCGTAAATGGCGAGGAGAGCGAATGCAGGATGCCAGCGCCGCATCAGCCGCAAAAAGGGGTGCCGCATGCGAGGAACAGACACCTCGTGCAAAGCCGCGTCAATACACATGAGCCCGCGACATTTGGTCGAGTCGGAGCGGCCTAGAAGGCGTTGCGTTTAGATGAGTTCAGTAGCGTCAGGTTATGTTTTTGTTTTTCCGCATGATCTTATCGCAAAAGTGGGGCCACTTTTGCGGATCATGCTCTAGCGTGCCTCTGAAAGCCGGTCCCGACGGGCCGAACCTTGAATCAAATCGTAGACGCCCTCCGCTGAAGCCATTCGTGAGTTCTCGAGGCGGCTGAAAGGAAATCGGAGCGGTCGTTGTTGCAAGAAGCCGCCGGGCCCGGCTGACGATCCGGGTCGTCCTTGGTGGTGGTTTACGTCAGATCGGGTCCGCGTTTGGCCTTGATCAGCGCCGCGCCGAGCGCATTCGCGAGATCGCGCCGCTGGGGTGGGGCCAAAAATTCCCCGATCGGCACCGTCTGGCGCCCGGAGATGACAGATAGGCGAAGGGCGCCGAACTCTTCATCCTCATCGAGGCAGAGGCGTGACCATAGCGGGTTGAACCGCCATTCCGCCGTCTCGCCTCGGTGCGTGATCTTGCGCAGGAGCAATTCCACATAGGTCAATCGGACGCGTTCCTCGGCGCGTGCGCGGCGGTAGTTCACCTTGAAGGCAATGAAGAGGGCCAGAATGTCGAGGCCATAAAAGCCGGCGACGGGCCAAGCCCCGAAGATGATGAACGGAACGCTCGAAACGACGGCGCAGACGCAGCAAAGCGTCATGACCAGGCGAAAACCCTCCTGATTGAGTGAGCGGTGAGGCGTCAGCGTCGCCTCAAAGACGGTCTCATCCGCAGCGGTGGACATCTGGGATCCCGCCTTGCGTCACATGCCGGTACCTCTGTTATATCGTGCCCATGCGCGCGCAAACAATGAATCGGTTCAAGAACGAAGCTGGCAAGTCCGCGATCACGCGCATTGGTCGCAAAAACCGAAAAAAACTCTCCTCCGAAGAGGTCGAGACGATCTTTGCGCGCTTTCAAGCGCTCAATCCAGAGCCGGCGACCGAGCTCGTCCACACGAACTCCTTCACGCTCCTTGTCGCAGTGGTGCTCTCGGCCCAGGCCACGGATGCCGGCGTCAACAAGGCAACCAAACCCCTTTTCCAGAAAGTGAAGACGCCGGCCGCGATGGTCGCTCTTGGCGAAACGGCGCTGAGCGACGCGATTAAGACGATCGGCCTCTACCGCACCAAGGCGAAAAATGTGATCGCACTTTCGAAGGCGCTGATCGAGCGGCATGGCGGGGAGGTTCCCCGAGATCGCGAAGGCTTGGAAGCTCTACCGGGCGTTGGACGAAAGACGGCGAACGTCGTTTTGAACGTCGCCTTTGGCCAAGAAACGATTGCCGTCGACACCCATATTTTCCGTGTCGCCAACCGCATTCCCCTTGCAGCGGGCCGCAGCCCCTTCGAGGTCGAACAAGGCCTCGAACGCGTCGTGCCGCCCCGATATAGGCGCCATGCTCATCATTGGTTGATCTTGCACGGACGCTACATCTGCGTCGCGCGCGCGCCAAAATGTCCGATCTGCCCGATCGCCGATATCTGCCGGTTCGAGCCGAAAACGAAATCAGCTTAGCCGATCAAGTCTCAAGCCATATCGGCCATTTCGCGCGATTGCGCCTCCACCACCGCAACCGCTGTCATATTGACGATGCCGCGCGAGGTCACCGAGGGCGAGAGAATGTGAGCAGGCTTCGCCGTTCCCATCAGGATGGGACCGACGGGCAGCGCGTCGGCCAGGACCTTGATGAGCGAAAAAGCGATATTGGCCGCATCGAGATTCGGCATGATCAGGACATTCGCCTCACCCGAGAAGCGCGCTTTCGGGAGGACCTGATCGCGGATCATCTCGGAAAGCGCCGTATCGGCTTGCATCTCGCCGTCGATCTCGAGGTCGGGCTGCAGCGCGCGCACCAAGGAGAGCGCTCGGCGCATCTTCAAGGATGTGCTGGTATCGGCCGCGCCGAAATCGGAATGCGAGAGGAGCGCGATTTTTGGTGGGAGGCCAAAGCGTCGAACATGGGAAGCGCAGAGGATCGCCATATCGGCGATCTCTTCCGCTGTCGGATCATGCCGAACATGGGTATCGGCGAGAAAATAGGCGCCCTTTGACGTGATCACGAGGCTCATTGCGGAAAGGCCGCGCACCCCCGGCGCCAGCCCGACGATGTCGCGAATATGGCGCAGCCGAGAAGGAAAGCGGCCCTCTAGCCCGCACAGCATCGCGTCGGCTTCGCCGCGCGCAAGCGCCAGCGCAGCGATGACCGTCGCGTTGGTGCGCACCAAGGTTCGCGCCGCGTCCGGCGTGATGCCGGACCGCCCAGCGAGGCGCACATAATCGGCAACGTAATCGCGATAGCGCGGGTCATCGTCCGGATTGATCAGCTCGAAATCCTGCCCCGGCCGCGCTGAAAGGCCGAAGCGCTTCAACCGCGACTCGACGACCGGCGGACGACCGATCAAGATCGGCTTGGCGAGGCTTTCCTCGAGCACGACCTGCGTCGCGCGCAGCACACGCTCATCCTCGCCATCCGCATAAATCACGCGGCGCAAATTCTCTTTGGCGCGCTGAAAGAGCGGCTTCATGATGAAGCCCGAGCGGAACACGAAGCGCGACAGGCGATCCTTGTAAGCTTCCATGTCCTCGATCGGATGGCGTGCGACCTTCGTCTCCATCGCGGCCTTCGCCACCGCCGGTGCGATCCACAAAATGAGGCGCGGATCGAAGGGGCTCGGAATCAGGGATTGCGGCCCGAAGCTTCGCGCCTCACCCCCAATGGCGCGGGCCACCACGTCGGAGGGCGCCATGCGGGCGAGCTCGGCGATGGCGCGCACGGCGGCGAACTTCATTTCCTCATTGATGGTGGTCGCACCTGCGTCGAGCGCGCCGCGGAAAATGTAAGGAAAGCACAGCACATTGTTGACCTGGTTCGGATAGTCTGAACGGCCGGTGCAGATCATGGCATCCGGCTTGGCCGCGAGCGCTTCCTCGGGGAGGATTTCCGGGTAGGGATTGGCGAGCGCAAGGATGAGGGGCTTCTCGGCCATCGCCCTCACCATCTCTGGCTTCAACACGCCGCCCGCCGAAAGCCCGAGGAAGATATCCGCGCCAGGGATGACGTCGGCGAGGCTACGAGCTTCGGTCGGTTGGGCATAAACCGCTTTCCAGCGGTCCATGAGCTTTTTGCGGCCCGCATAGACCACGCCCTCGATGTCGGTGACGAAGATATTCTCCCGCTTGACACCCAGCGAGACGAGAAGATTGAGGCAGGCGAGGGCAGCCGCGCCCGCGCCGGAGGCGACGACCTTCGCGGCATCGAGCCTCTTTCCGGCGATCTCGAGGCCGTTCAGCACTGCCGCCGCGACGATGATCGCGGTGCCGTGCTGGTCGTCATGAAAGACCGGGATGCTCATCCGCGAGCGTGCACGCTCTTCGACCTCGAAGCATTCCGGCGCCTTGATGTCTTCGAGGTTGATGCCGCCGAAAGTTGGTTCGAGCGACACCACGATGTCGACGAGCTTGTCGACATCGGTTTCCGCGACCTCGACGTCGAAGCAATCGAGCCCGGCGAATTTCTTGAAGAGGACCGCCTTGCCCTCCATCACCGGCTTCGAAGCCAGAGGGCCGATGGCACCCAGCCCGAGTACGGCCGTGCCGTTCGAGAGGACGGCGACGAGGTTCTGCCGCGATGTGAGGCTCGCCGCCTGGGCGGGTTCGGCCGCGATGAGCTCGCATGGCGCAGCGACGCCAGGCGAGTAGGCAAGAGCCAAATCCCGCTGATTGCCGAGTGGCTTCGTCGCATGGATCTCAAGCTTGCCGGCGCGCGGCAGGCGGTGATAGGCGAGCGCGCTCGCGCGCAGATCCTCGGACATCATCGATGACATGGGCGCTCTCCCATTCTCCTGCCCCCGCCTCACCTTTAACCGAGGGGGCGCGCCCGGCAAGACGCGCGTTGCCCGGTTGCAGAGAAGTTCCGGGCCAGCCGCTTTCCTCACGCGCTTCACGAGTTTTCCGCTTCACGCTTTCGCGAGACAAGAAGGGCGGCATCGCATAACGGCCCGAGCTCGGATAGCGTGCCGGCGCATCGATAGCTGCCCACCACGAATGGCGGCGCAAGCCCTAGGGAAAAATCCGAATGCCCCGCCTCACCTGGAATTTCTGCGCCCTTGCCCTCGCGATCGCCGCGACCTCGACCGCGCCAGCGATCGCAGCGTCGCGTCCTGCCGTCGAGGCCCCGCACGGGATGGTGGTGTCGTCGCAGCATTACGCGTCCGAAGCAGGCCTGCGTGTCCTTCAAACAGGGGGCAATGCAATCGATGCCGCGGTTGCCGTCGGCTACGCGCTTGCCGTGGTCGATCCTTGTTGCGGCAATATCGGTGGGGGCGGCTTCATGGTGATCCATCTCGCCGACGGCCGTGAGACCTTCATCAATTTCCGCGAGACCGCACCCGCCGCGGCGCGTCAGAACATGTTCCTCGACGCGCAAGGCGACGCCATCAGGGACCTCAGCCTTTACGGATACCTTGCCGCTGGTGTGCCGGGGACGGTCATGGGGCTTGACCGAGCGCTCACGGAATACGGCACGATGCCCCGCGCCAAGATCATGGCGCCCGCGATCGAGCTCGCGCGCGACGGTTACCTGCTCTCGCGCGCCGATACCGATATTCTCGACGCCGGAGCCCTGCACTTCGCCAAGGACCCTGTCGCCGCCAAGATCTTCCTGCGGCCGGACGGAACGCCCTTCCAACCCGGCGATCTTCACGTGCAAAAGGACCTTGCGGCAACACTTGCGCTGATCGCCGAGCAAGGGCCTGATGCCTTCTACAAAGGGCCCGTCGCCGACGCGGTCGAAAAGGCGAGCCGAGCCAATGGTGGCATTCTCACGACCAAAGATTTCGCAAGCTACAGCACGACGGAATCATCTCCCCTCACCTGCAGCTATCGCGGTTACGTGCTCGCCTCTGCCCCGCCTCCGAGCTCCGGCGGCGCCACGCTTTGCGAAATCCTCAATGTCCTCGAAGGCTATGACCTGAAGACGCTGGGCTTCCATTCGGCGCAATCGGTGCATCTCATGGTCGAGGCGATGCGTCACGCTTTTCTCGACCGCAACACCTATCTCGCCGATCCTGCATTTGTGAAGAACCCCCTCTACCGGCTTCTCTCCAAGGACTACGCGGCGGCCATCCGGGACAAGATCGACCCGACGAAGGCGACCCCATCGAGCAGTGTGCAACCCGGCATGGAGCCACATGAGAAGCCCGAGACCACGCATTACTCGGTGATCGACAAGGACGGAAATGCCGTCTCGGTCACCTTCACCATCAACGGCCTCTTTGGCGCCAATGTGATCGCGCCCGGCACGGGATTTTTTCTCAATGATGAGATGGACGATTTCACCGTGAAACCCGGCGTGGCCAATCTCTTCGGGTTGGTCCAGGGCACCGCAAATTCGATCGAGCCCGGCAAGCGTCCCCTCTCCTCGATGGCGCCGACGCTTGTGTCCAGGGACGGCAAAGTGTTCCTCGTTCTCGGTAGCCCCGGGGGCTCGCGCATCATTACCGTCGGCGCCGAGATCATCATGAACATCATCGATTATGGCATGGGGCCGCAGGAGGCAGTTGATGCCCCACGCATCCATCATCAATGGTTGCCGGATGTGGTGTTCGAGGAGCCGTTTGCGCTCTCCCCCGACACAAGCGAAGCGCTCGAGAAGAGAGGCTACAAACTCGTTGAGCAGACCCCCTGGGGAGCAGCCGAGCTGATCGAGGTCGGGGCGCCAGCAGCAGGAACAAAGGGAACGGCTTCTTCCGGCACTGATTCGGCACGTTCGGGCAAGGTACTGCCGGGATTTTTTTATGGCGCCAATGATGATCGGCGTCCGGCGGGCACAGCCGTTGGGTATTGAGGCAAGTCCCGCCCACCTCAATCGAACCTGTGAACCCCGACTCCTGAGGCAGCATAGAGGCGAACACACCAACCGTTTTCATGATGTCACGGCGCGGCGCTCGGCCACGACAAGCCATTGTTTGGCGAGAAGCGCCTCGAGTCGCCCTCCGCTTGCTCGGCTCAGCAGAAAGCGCGCATCCGGAAAGACAAAAGGGTGTGCGTTGGCCGCCGCGACAAGTGTCAAGCCGCCGCAGGTCGCCAGCTCGATTGCGGTGTCGCGCACGAAAAAGCGCAAATGCGTCCGGTCGAGAACGCCGGCATCCCGGTAGTGAAAGTCGCCCTTGGCGACAAGACGCCAGAGAAATTTCCAGTTGCGGATATTGGGTACGCTGAGAATCAGCCGGCCGTGCGGCGCAAGCAGTGGTGATAGCCGCCGCACCATCTTCCAGGGATCGGCAAGATGCTCCAATACATCGAGGCACAGCACGAGGTCGAGCGAGAACTGCGCGATCTCCTGCTCGATCGGTTGCATCGCGGCGTCGCCAACGAAAACCTTGTCGCAATGAGCGCCCGCTTCTTCGGCCGCCGCAGCGTCGAGCTCGACCCCGCAGGCCCATGCGACCGCCCTCTCCTTTCGGACGAGCGCAACGGTCGCGCCGGTGCCGCAGCCAAGGTCGAGAACACGGCCGACTTTGGCCGGCAGAAAAGGCAGGATCTCGCCGCGCGCGGTCGCAAAGTAGCGACCCGTCATGCCAGCCCCTCATGTGCCAGTGCGCGGATGCCGGAAAGCCAGGCGAAGGCACCCGCCGCCGACCCGCCATAGCGCTCCATGAGTGCCTTACGGAAGACGAGCGTCGCGAGGCACAATTTCACCGCGTTCACGGTGAAAATTCGCCAGCAAGGGTCCGGCAAGCCGTATTTGCCCGCCACATAGCCGGCGGACCAAGCGCCATGCCAGCGCGCCTTGTAGACGCTGCCGCGCCGCTTCACGCTCGAGCCGCCGCGTTCATGCCACGCCTCCGCGCCATGCACATGCACGAGCGAGCGCCCGGTCTCGGTCACGCGCCGGCAAAGATCGTCATCCTCGTAGAAGAGGAAAATCTCTTCATCAAAACCACCGAGCGACAAGACAAGGTCGCGATCCACGAGAACGCAAGCACCCGAGAGGAAGGGGGCGCAACAATCTCCCTCAGGCTCGCAAGCCAGGCCGGATTCATTCGCAAGATAAAGCGACAGCATCGAGCGAGACTGGAAAAACAACCGACCGTCCGGCTCGACGAGCCGGGGCGCGAGGAGCCCCGCCTCCGGATAGCGTTCCCTCGCCTCGAGCAAAGCATCGATGCTGCCGGGCGAAAGGACGAGATCGGGATTGAGCAGAAGGCACGCAGATTGGCGCGCCGCGCGCATGCCTATATTCATTGCCCGGCCGTAACCCTGGTTCAGGGCGTTGCGAATGACGCGCGCGCCTGCCTCTTCGGCTATCGCCGCCGACTCATCGGCGCTGGCGTTGTCGACGACGATCGTCTCGACGCCTTGCCGGAAAAGAGCCGCAAGGCAGCCCGGCAAGATCGCCGCGCTATCGCGTGCGACGACAATGGCAACGATGCCGGGCAGGAGCACCCGTGTTCTTGCATGCGCCAGGGCATCAGGCTCCACCGGAGGCCGCGAGAGCGGGACGCGTTCAGAAGGCATTGACGCCGCCACTCCCTTTCCTTGCCGGTCGCATTCTCCCGCTGTGAGGGACCTCTTCATCGCCATCCCGCCCGAGTGCCCTGCCCTGCAAAGCGTTACTTCTCCGGAAGGTTCAGCCTCAAATGGAGCTCTCGCAATTGCTGCGGCATCGCTGCGGAGGGTGCGCCCATGAGCAGGTCCTCGGCCCGCTGATTCATCGGAAACAGCGCGACCTCGCGCAAGTTGTGCTCGCCGCAGAGCAGCATCACGATGCGATCGATGCCGGCTGCCATTCCGCCATGCGGGGGGGCGCCATAATGGAAGGCGCGATACATGCCCCCGAAGCGTTCGACCACAGCATTCTCGTTGTAGCCGGCGATCTCGAAGGCCTTCACGATCGCTTCGGGGCGATGATTGCGGATGCCGCCGGACGCAATCTCGTAACCGTTGCACGTGATGTCGTATTGGAAGGCCTTGATCGAAAGCGGCTCTTGCGTGAGCAACGCATCGAGCCCTCCCTGGGGCATCGAGAAAGGGTTGTGCGAGAACTCGATTTTTTTTGCCTCCTCGTCCCATTCATACATCGGGAAATCGACGACCCAGGCAAGTGCGAATTGGCTCTCGTCCACGAGCTTCAACTCGGTGCCGAGACGCAGGCGTGCGAGGCCCGCGAAGCGCGCGAATTTCGAAGGATCGCCCGCGACGAAGAAGGCTGCATCGCCGTCCTTGAGAGAGAGCCTTTGCCGCAACGCATCCGTAAGCTCGGGTCCGATATTATTGGCGATCGGCCCTGACCCTGCGCCTTCGCGCCAGAATATATAGCCGAGGCCAGGCTGGCCCTCGCCTTGCGCCCAGGAGTTGATGCGATCGCAAAAAGCGCGTGAACCGCCTGTCGGTGCAGGAAGGGCCCAGATTTGCGCCTTCGGGTCGCCGTCGAGAATGCGGGCGAAGAGCTTGAATCCGGAGCCGCGGAAGATGTCCGACACATCCTGCATCTCGATCGGGTTTCGGATATCTGGCTTGTCGGTCCCATATTTGCGGATAGCCTCGGCATGGGGGATTCGTGGGAAACTCTTGGTGACCTTCTTGCCTTCGCCGAATTCCTCGAAGACGCCACGGATCACCGGCTCGAGCGTCGCGAACACATCCTCTTGCGTGACGAAGCTCATCTCCACGTCGAGCTGGTAGAATTCTCCCGGCAGGCGATCGGCACGGGGATCCTCGTCACGAAAGCAGGGCGCGATCTGGAAGTAGCGGTCGAAGCCCGCCATCATGAGGAGCTGCTTATATTGCTGAGGCGCCTGCGGCAGTGCGTAGAACCTGCCCGGATGGATGCGCGAGGGAACGAGATAGTCACGCGCGCCCTCCGGACTTGAGGCCGTCAGGATCGGCGTCTGGAACTCGTTGAAGCCGGACGCCTTCATGCGCCTTCGGATCGAATCGATGATCGCGATGCGCTTCATGATGTTGCGGTGAAGCTTCTCGCGTCGCAAATCGAGGAAGCGATATTTGAGCCGAATTTCCTCCGGATATTCGGCTTCCCCAAACACCGGGAGCGGCAGCTCGGCGGCGGGGCCGAGCACCTCGATTTCCGCGGCGAACACCTCGACGGCTCCGGTCGGCAGCTCGGGATTGAGCGTGCCTTCTGGCCGGTCGCGCACGCGCCCATCGACGCGCACCACCCATTCGGAACGAAGCGCTTCGGCCGTCTTGAAGGCAGGCGAATCAGGATCGACCACCACTTGCGTCAGGCCATAGTGGTCGCGCAGATCGATGAACAACAAGCCGCCGTGATCACGGATTCGGTGACACCAGCCCGATAGACGGACGGTCTGGCCGGCATGCTCCTTGCGAAGAGCGCCGCAATCATGGGAGCGGTATCGGTGCATCGGAAGGTCCAAGAGAGGGAAATGGGCAATCGCGAAGGCCGCGAAGCGCGCCTTCTGCCACCGCGCGCCCGATCCCGCAAATCGGGGGGTGAGTAGTGAAGCGGTGAAAGCGCGTGGTGACCTTCACCCTTCAAGGCTCTCGGCCATAATGCGGCCATTGCTTGCCGCGACAAGAACCGCCCTTCGGACACAGCACGGCTCATGAACGTCATCATCTCCAGCGCCGAGCTCGCCACCGCATGCGAGCGCCTGGCGCGGCACCCCTACATCACGGTCGATACCGAATTCATGCGGGAAACGACCTATTACCCCAAGCTATGCCTCATTCAGGTCGCCTCGGCCCAGGACGCTTTGCTCATCGATCCCTTGGCACAAAGCCTTGATCTTGGGCCATTTTTCTCCCTTCTTCGCAATGAGAAGGTCGTCAAGGTCTTCCATGCGGCCCGCCAGGACATCGAGATTTTCTGGCATATGGCGAGGACCATTCCAAAACCGCTTTTCGACACCCAGATCGCCGCGATGGTGTGCGGCTACGGTGATCAAGTGAGCTACGAGCAGCTCGCCAACGACCTTGGCAATGCACGAATCGACAAGACGCAGCGCTTCACCGATTGGTCGCGTCGCCCGCTCAGCGAGGCGCAGCTCAGCTATGCCCAGGCTGATGTCACCCATCTTCGCGCGGTCTACGAGGCGCTCGCCGCCAAGCTCGCCGCGAGCGGCCGCAAATCTTGGCTTGCAGAGGACATGGCAGTGCTCGAGGCTCCGGCGACTTACGAGACCAAACCTGAGGATGCATGGCAGCGCCTCGCCGGTCGTCTGAAAAAGCAGCGCGACCTTGGCGTCTTGATCGAGGTAGCGGCATGGCGCGAAAGGGATGCGCAGAAGCGCGATGTCCCGCGCCAGAGGGTGTTGCGCGACGACGCCTTGATGGAAGTCGTTCAGGCACGGCCTCAAAGTGTCGAGGCGCTCGGGCGTTTGCGGGCAGTGAGCCAAGGGCTCGAGCGATCACGCGCCGGCCAAGCTCTCATCGCCGCGGTCAACCGGGGAGCTGCGATTGATCCCAAATCGTTGCCGAATCTAGGTCGGCGCGGGCGTATTGCGCGACACGATTCCACGGTGGAGTTCCTCAAAGTTCTGTTGAAGATAGTATCGCAACAGACTGGGGTAGCGTCCAAAATTATCGCAACAGTCGGTGATCTCGAGGCGCTGGCCGAGGGGCGCCCGGACATCCACGCGGCGCTTACCGGCTGGCGGGGAGAGATTTTCGGCAATCTGGCACGCGCCGCCATTGCCGGGCGTGTCGCGCTCGCGCTGGAAAATGGGGAGCCGAAGATCATTGCGCTTGATGCCGGCGCCGAGACTGCCTCGCGCACCCGACAGGCCTTGGTTGCTTGATTGACGAGGGTGAGATGGGCGCCTCCAAGGCGATCGAGCAATGCCTGACCTTGACGCCGAGCTTCGATGCCTCCGGCCTCCTCGCCTGCATCACGATCGATGCGGCGACAGGAGAAGTGCTGATGCTCGCCTATATGAATGAGGAGGCGCTGCGGCGTTCGATCGAGACTGGCGAGGCCTGGTACTGGTCGCGCTCGCGACGCGAGCTTTGGCACAAGGGGGCGACCAGCGGCCAGACGCAACGGATTACGGAGATGCGTGTCGATTGCGATCAGGATGCTTTGTTGATCAAGGTTGAGGTGGCCGGCGATGGGAGCGCCTGCCATACGGGACACCGCACCTGCTTTTATCGCAAGGTGGCGCTCGATCGACGATCGGTGGGAACGCCGGCTTTGATCATGAACGATTAAGCCGTGGCACGTAAGAACAGGTATTGGTCGCAGGACGCGCCGGCCGAGGCTGGCGAAGCCCGGGAGCTGGATGTGTCGGCCCGCTCAACTTCCGAGGCCTCGGACAATGCCCTGAAAGCCGAAGGCGACGCTCCTGCTCTCGTCGCCGATCCGCCTCAGCATGTCGAGCCGCCTTCGCCCGATCAGCAGGCGCGACAAAAGCCAGGCGTCAGGCTCGGCCTGGCGCTCGGCGGTGGCGCGGCGCGAGGCTGGGCACATATCGGGGTGCTGCAAGCGCTCGACGAGGCAGGCATCCGACCAGACATCATCGCCGGCACCTCGATCGGCGCCGTGGTCGGCGGCTGCTATGCGGCCGGCCGTCTTGGATTGGTCACCGAGTTTGCGCTGAACCTTACTCCGGCGCGCGTTCTCGCCCTCCTCGACGTCCATGTCGGCTCGGGACTTATCTCGGGTGATCGGCTCGGAAGGCGTCTTACGGAAAACCTGGAAGGTCTTTTTATCGAGAAATTGCCGCTTCGATTCGCGGCAATCGCTACCGAGTTCAACACGGGCCATGAAATCTGGCTCACGCGCGGATCTCTCGTCGATGCCTTGCGGGCATCCTATGCCTTGCCGGGCATTTTCGATCCGCGCCGCATCGGGGGGCGCTGGCTCATGGACGGCGCTCTCGTCAATCCCGTGCCGGTGACCGCGGCACGTGCGCTCGGCGCGGAGATTGTGATCGCCATCAATCTGAGCGGGGCCGGTTATGGCCGAGGCACGGTCATCCAAGACTTTGGTGGGGAAGCGGAGCTCGGCTCACTCGCCGATGTGGTCGCGGCGGAGCAGGAGCGAGGGCTCCTCTCACCGGTGCGAGAGGCCGCCTCTCGCATGCGCGACCTGTTCCGTCGCCGGCGGGGCACGCCAGGCTTTGCGCAGGTGATGATCGACGCCTTCAACATCACCCAAGATCGCATCACCCGCGCGAGGCTCGCTGGCGATCCTCCCGACGTCATCGCCTCGCCTCAGCTCACCGAGATCGGCCTTTTCGAATTTCATCGTGCCGCGGCCGCGATCGCCGCCGGGCGCGAATCGGTGTTGCGCGTGCTGCCCCAAATCCATGAAGTCAAGGAGCTCGCCGAAAGGAGCTTCCTCGCGCGTCAGCGCACCGCGTGAGCGGCCCTTGCCGATGGTTTACGCTTAGTCCTCGGCGAGGCAGCCAAGCCCACCCATAGACTGCGTCGGAGCTTAGGCGCTCGCGATATAATCGCGCATGGCCTTGTGCTCCGTCTCGATTTCGGCGAGGCGGAACTTGACGACGTCGCCAATGGAGACGAGCCCGCTGAGCACCCCGTCGTCGATGACAGGCACATGACGAAACTTCTTGCTCGTCATCAGATGCATGATCTCGTCGATCAAAGTCTGAGGCGTACAGGTGAACACAGGGGAAGTCATGTGACGGGCCACATCATCGGCCAGCGCTTCAGGGCCTTTTTGCGCCAGCAGGCGCACCACGTCTCTCTCCGAGAACATGCCAAGCACCGAATTTTCCACGCCCATGATCACCACGGCGCCGATCCGCCTCTGTCCCATCAGGGCGATGGCTTCCCTCACAGTCGAGCGCGGGCCCATGGTGACGACATCGCTGCCCTTGTCGTTGAGAATGCTCGAGACGTGCATGATCAAGCCTCCCTTGAAGCATGGTTCCGGAAAGATCGAATCGATATCCGAAAGGACCATGCTTGATCGACTGAATGCGAGCATGATGTCTCTTCATCACGCTCTATCTGCTGCTGTCGGGTTCGCTTCCGACCTCCCTTGCCGCTTGATGCGGTCAGCGGCGGCACCCAATCTGCAATTGATGGTGTTTCAAGGTCGCCGTGCCCGCGGATGGCATCAATGTGAGCCAAGGCCGCGCATTTGGCAATGCATCGGGCGAAAGACCATAGATAGAAGTCGTTTCCTCTCTTGAGACCTCGCCCTGGCACCTTTCGAGGCGACTTCCCAGCCTGCCAAAGGTGAAAGCTGGAGCCAGCCCGCGGAAGTGGCCAGCAGCCCCTAGTCATCTCCCTCGCTTTGTGGAGCCCCCTCTTCTGCGAAGAAGAAGGCCTGGCGTCGGCGGTCGAAGAAGGCGAAACCCAAGAATCCGAGGAGGAAGCCGCCGATATGGGCCTCCCAGGCAATGGAAGCGTTCGCAAGCACGCTTGGGTTGGCCCCGAGGCCGGACATGGCATTGGCGATGAACCAGCCGAGCGTGAAGGCGATCACAGTGCGGTTTCGCAACGTTTGCCGAAGCCTTGGCGCCGCCGCGCCGCTTCGCGCGAGCGGATCGAAAACGAAGCGCGCCGCAGCCCCCATGCAAGCAGAGACGGAAGCCGAAGCGCCGATCAGCGGGGCCACTCCGGTGGGGTGGACGATAAGATGCATCAGGGCGCCGGCAATCGCGCCAAAGGCAAAGAGCGCGAGGAAACGGGCGGCTCCGAAGCGTCGTGCGACCGGTGTGCCGAGAGCGGCAAGAACGACGACGTTCAAGCCGAGATGCAGCCACCCCTCATGCAGGAGCGCATAGGTGAAGAAGGTCCAGGGTCGAGGGCCGCTTTCGGTGAGAAGGTATTGCGCGAGCTGATATTGCGCAATGGCGCTTTCATCGAGCCCCTGCGGCCCGCGCTCAACGATTCCGTTGAGAAGCGAGGGCGCGATCCAGGACAATTCGCGAGCCGGAATGAAGGCTAAATCGATCAGCAAGCGACCGTCGGTCTCATCTGAAAGAAAGCCGCGCCCGATCTGGATGGCGGTGAGAACCATTGCCACGACGAGCACGAGGGCGGGGATGTTGAAGATCGGCTCGCGAGCGCGTCTCACGGAAGCTCCTTCGACCGGATCCGGGCCGGTCGCTTCGCATACCAAGCATCTCCGATCAAAAAAAGAGCGGGGGTCGCGGCCGCGGCCAAATCCTGGCAGGCGAGCGATCCCGCAATCTCCACGCATAAACCGTTAGGGTTACTGGCACGCCGGCTGCTCCGAAAAGCACGGGAAGGGACGCGTAACCGGCAGACGTATCGCGAGGGCACGAAGCCGTCCCTTAACGAAACGTAAACGATACGGGCCAGCGGAAAGGTGGGACGAAGTGAGACTGGCAACGACGAGGTTGCTCTTTGCGCATTGGGACCGGTTGCGAGGGGAACGGGCCGCGCCGATCCGCGCCGATATCGATCCCGCCCATCTGCGCAATTTTCTGGCCGATGTCTTCATGCTCGACGCAAAGCCATGGCAGGAGGGCCGCATTCGGCTCGCGGGCACGCGCATCTGCGCGCTCTTCG
>JAFAQA010000449.1 GCA_019246665.1 Hyphomicrobiales bacterium | reverse complement strand
GCGCGGCTCGAGCGGGAGAATACAGAGCTTCGCGCGCTGATCGCGCATGGCGAAGGTGACGCAAAGGCAAAGCGCGCGGGCGAGGAACAGCTGCGCCTCATTCTCGATAGCGCTACGGACTACGCCATCTTTACGGTCGATCGCGAGGGCATCGTGAAAACCTGGAATCCAGGAGCGGAGCGGCTCCTCGGATTCAGCGAGAGGGAGATCATCGGCCAAAATGGCCGCATGCTCTTTACGCCGGAAGATCAGGCCGCTGGCGAACCAGAACAAGAGATATCGACGGCGCTGAGCGAAGGACGAGCGCAAGATGAGCGCTGGCATATCCGCAAGGACGGCTCCCGGTTCTGGGGGAGCGGCCTGATGCTCCCCTTGCAAGCGGCCGGGACACCGGGCCTGCTGAAGATCATGCGCGATCAAACGGCACGTCACCGTGCTGAAGAAATGAATCAGCTTCTGATCGGAGAGATCAAGCACCGTGTGAAGAATACGCTCGCATTGGTCCAAGCAATCGCCCGGGAGACGCTGAGAGGTCGTTTCACGGACCGGCAAACCCTCGACGCTCTGGATGCACGGCTTTCCGCTCTCGCCCGGTCGCATGACATTCTCGCACAAGAAGATTGGACGAGCGCAAGTCTTGATGAGGTGATCAGACGGGCACTTACCCCATTCATCGCGGAGGAAAGGCTTGCCGACGTGCTTGCCCTTTCAGGACCAGCGGTCCGCCTCCCTCCGAATTTGGCCGTTTCGCTTGGCTTGTGCTTCCACGAGCTCGCGACCAACGCCACCAAATATGGAGCCTTGTCAGTCCCCGGCGGAAGAATAGAAATATGCTGGCAGCAAGAGCCTCGAGAAGAGGGGGGTATTCTACGGCTCGGTTGGCGCGAGCGGAATGGACCGCCTGTCTCGCCGCCCCAACACAAAGGCTTCGGATCGCGCCTTATCGAACGAGCCCTGGCTCACGAAGTCGGCGGCACGGCTCGTCTGGAATACCCGCCCGAAGGCATGCACCTTCAGCTTTCTTTCCCGATGACGGCTTTGCAAAAGCAGGAAACGAAAGGAATTTAGATTTGATCCGGATGCTCTAGAACGCGCTGCGTTTAGATGAGATCAGTAGCGTCAGGTTATCTTCTTGTTTTTTCCGCATGTTCTTATCGCAAAAGGGGGACCACTCTTGCGGACTCATGCTCTGGGCTGACGCAGGGCGCCGAGGGCGCGCGAGTGGTATTCGACAATGCGGGGTTCCCAAAGTTGAACGGGAAGGGCTGAGGGGCGCGCAAACCGCTGCCGACGCCGGGACCGGCCCGATGAGGCGCGCGCACTTCCGGATCTAGGCCCATGACCGGATGCAGCGGTCAGCACGCCTGCACGGCGCGAAGCCGCAGGCGCATGTGCTCAGCCGAAGTGAAGGGTCATTGGGTGACCCGCACGATCCGATGCGAGCCCGATTCAACGATAACGCGTCGGTTGCCGATAACTGTGTAACTGTATGGGCTCTGCCCAGGCACGGGATATACGGGAACGCTTTGCGGCAGGGGACGGCCGATCACCACCGGGCGAGCATAAGCAGCGGGAGCATGGTGAGGCAATGTCCACCCGACAATCCCGCTGGCGGTCGCTCCCCCGGTTTGTATGCTGCCTGAATTC
The DNA here is from genome assembly GCA_019246665.1 of Hyphomicrobiales bacterium. Classification (GTDB taxonomy): domain Bacteria; phylum Pseudomonadota; class Alphaproteobacteria; order Rhizobiales; family Beijerinckiaceae; genus GAS188. Next base: position 16,159 of record JAFAQA010000449.1, on the reverse strand, counting down.
TGGGCCTTGGCGGTTGACGGTGCCAATGAAACAACAGCCATGGCCGCTATCAGCACGTATTTCATTTGAAAATCTCCGGTCCACAACCGCTCTTCCCGATGAATTCTTGGTTTCTCCCCGCGAGTCTTGGAGCGCTCCTTCATTGCCTCGTCCTCTAGAAGATAGGTCGATGGCCGAAATATGCGATGGAAGGCAGCGCAATTGGGCGCGATTTTGTCGACGATGAGGGAGCCGGCCTGGAACGGTCGCGGCCGGCACGAAAAGGCCGCCGCGTGGTGACACTCTGCCGAAGCTCCATCTGAGGAGCGACGTGCAGCGGGCTGAGCGGGCCTGCCTAAAAGCTTCCAGTGAACCGCTGTTACCACGGGAACAGCTGGCCATCTCTTCAACCGAATATCCTGCATTCAAGCCCGTTGGCTCTTGACCCGAGCCCATTGAAATATTCGGGAGGCTTTGATGCAGAAAATTCTCGTTCTCGCTCTTCTAGCACTGGCGCTCGCCGGCGGTGTGGCCACGGTATCCACCCTGACCGCCTACCCCGCCGCGCATAGCTGCCAGGGCCTCAATTGCTGAAAGCTCGTGCCGGCCGTTCAGGCTCGAAGGCTTCATTCACGCGCGGGGATGTCAGGCGCTAGTCAATTGAGGAGGCGGAATGAGGTTTGGCCCGGCTGGCCCGACGATGATGATGAGCGCAGCTCGCGGATTGTCGCCAATGACGGCGCGCTTACTTCCCCGATCCGGCGGTCAATCCCATGACGATGTAGCGCTCAAGGAATATGCCGATCAGCACGAGCGGCAGGATCGCGGCCGTCGAGAGCGCGGCCATCGACCACCAATTGATGCCCTGCGACCCAGTTTGGCTGGCCACCATCACCGGCAGGGTCTGCGCGTCGAAGCCCGTGAGCAGCGAGGAGAAGAAATACTCGTTCCAGCAGAGCACGATCGACAGGATGAAGGCGGCGACCATACCGGGCAGCGCAATCGGTAGGATGACCCGGAGGAACGCTCCCCAAATTGAGCAGCCGTCGACTAGCGCGGCCTGTTCGATTTCCGTGGGGATCGTATCGAACTGGTCGCGCATGACCCAGATGACGATGGGCAGCACCATCAGCGTATAGACGAGAATGAGGCCGATTCTCGTGTCGAGCAGTGCCAGCGCCTTGTAGAGCACAAGGAACGGCATGGCCAAGACCACGGGCGGCAGGATCAGTTGCGACAGGAAGAAGAACGAGATGTCCTTATTGCCCCAGCGGCCGAAGCGGTAGTTGAAGCGGCTAAGGCCATAGGCGACCGTCGAGCCGAGCGCCAGGGCCAAAGTCGAGGCGCCGAGCGAAACAATGATGCTGTTGACGAATCGCTTGACGAATTCGTCGCGCGACTGCCAGCTTTGGAAAATCGAATCCGGCGAAAGGCCCAGCGATTGCCACCCTTTCCAGCTCGGCGCGAAATCGACCCAGGGGATCATATGGCCTTGGGTAACGTCTCTGCCGAGCTTGAACGCCGTGGTGAACGTCCAGTAGAGCGGAAACAGCGCGATGAACGTCCATACGATGAGCGCGGCGTAGATGAAGACGCGCCCCCCGGCGCGCGCCAGATCGCCCGAATGTGCATGCTCCCGTGGGCGGCCCTTGGCCGACGCCCGGATGGCCACTTCAGCGGACAATTGACCAAGCTCCATTCGTCCAATTCCCGATCACACCATTTTGCGCATGTAACGGCTGGTAGCTTTGAGCAGCAGCGTGATGAAGATGATGATCAGGATCAAATAGACTTCGGCGATGGTCGTGCCGTAGCCGATGTCCGAGCGATCGCGATAGACCCGATAGATGTAGCTCGAGACCGTGTCCGTCGCCCCGCCGGGCCCGCCGGCCGTGACGTTGATGACGATATCGGCGAGCTTAAGCTCAAAGATGATCCGGATCACGATCGCTGTCATGCTGGCTGGCAGCATCAGAGGAAAGGTGATCGCCTTGAACATCTGCCAGGCGCTGGCGCCGTCGACCTTCGCCGCCTCCTTCACGTCGTTCGGAAGGGCCTGCAACCCCGCCAGCAGCATAATGATCATGAATGGGATCCAAACCCAGCCATCCATCAACGCGATGCTCGTCCGGGCTATCCAGGGCGAGGTGAAGAAGGCCGGATCCTCCCAACCGAGATAGCGTGCCAGAGTGGCGGCCGGACCGAAGCGGTTCTCCATGATCGACTTGCCGATCATCCAGCTCACCGCGACGGGGCTCAGCATGAAGGGGAGCAGAAATGCCACTCGGAAGAATTTTCGCGCCCGGATCTCGGCGTTGAGAAGCAAGGCGAGCCCGAAGGCGATGGCATATTGGACGAGCACGCTCAGCACATAAAAGACCATGTTGCCGAGCGCGTTCCAAAAATAGGCGTCGTTCCAAAGCGTAATGAGGTTGTCGAGGCCGTTGAAATGGTGGCTGGACGCCCCGTTGAGGTTCCAATTGGTGAAGGCAATGTAGAGTCCAAACAGCGTCGGAAAGATCACCATGGCGAGCGTGAAGAGCAGGCCCGGCAAGACAAAGAGGGCCTGCTGTCCAGCTTCGCCGCGCGTCAGCACCTGATGGGCGCCAAGCGCGACGCTCCATAAAAGAAAGGCATAAAGAAAGGGACGCCAATCGGTGAGGCCGAAATCGGCAACGCCGGTCGCATCGAGAATCTGCAGCACGCCGACGAGGATCAGCACTGCGGATGCAAGGCGGAATACCCAGCGCCCCAACTCGGCGCTTGCGTCCGAAGGATGTGTCTGCAGCACTTCGAGCTTGCCGCCGTCCACCGAAAGTCCCACCCGTTCCTTTCGCCCCGCGGCAAATCGTCGATCTGTCTGCGACGGCGCCCGCGGCGGGATCTATCGCCGCGGGAGCTCATTTCTCGAAATCAGCGCGTCAGGCGAGGCCCATCGCGATGCGATAATATTTCACCTGCTGCTCGCGGCCGAGCTTGTCGGTCAGCTTCTCCCAGGCTGCGGCGATGTTGTTGGCGCCCTGCTGCGCCGTCTCCTTACCGGCGAAGACGCGCGTCAGTTCATCCTCGGCGATGCTGTAATACTGAAAAATGCCAGGGATGCGCGGCTCGATCGCCGAATTCGCGTGGTTATAGGAGGTCGACTGCGAATCCATATACGACCCGATATATTTCTTGTCGTAGCCCGCAAGCGCCCAGAGATCGAGATTCGTGTGGCTCTTGCGATAGGGCTGGAAGCCGGACGGATAGGCGGCGGTCCACATCGACAAGTCCTTGCCACCGAGATGGGCCGCGGCGCTCCAAGCGGCCTTATGGCGCTTCGAATCGGAGTCGACCGACTTCATCACATAAATGCCCCAGCCGAGGTAGGCCATGTTCGGCGCCTGGTTGGGCCCCGTCGACAGCTTTTCCCACTGGCCTTTGCGGAAATTATAAACGTCGTCGGAGGACGGTAGAATGTCGAAATCGAGCATGTCGCCGATCGTCGCCGTGTCGCTCGTTTTGGCGACGGTGCCGATGTCGCCCCACCATTCCAGGAGCGAACCAGTGCCGGTCAGAAACTGTTGGAAGGCAGTTGTGCCGGGGTCCGCGTTCAGCTGATCCGCGGGCTCGTAGGGCAGCAAGTCGACGACGTCCTGGATGCCGCGCACCCAGCCGGGATTGGTGATGAGCGGCTTCATGTTTTCATCGAACAGCCAGTTCTTTTCGCCTGGATATTTGACATAGGCGGTGGCGCGACTGGCGGTGAAATAGAATTGGAACCCGCCCCAAGGCTTGGGCTGATCGAGGAAACCCCACACCTCTTTGCCTTTGACCTTCTTGCCTTTGAGGAACTTGGTGACCGCTTGCACCTGCTGCCAGGTCTTCGGCGGCCCCCATTCGCTCAGGCCGGCCTGGTCCTTCCAACCCTTCCATTCCTTCGCGAGGTCAGCATCGGAGAATACGTCGGTGCGCCTGTTCATCGTATGGCAATCGCTGTCGATGCATGTGCGATGAATCTTGCCGTTCCAGGTGCCGACGGGCGGCTTCAGATAGTTGACGTAATCATCGAAATCGATCTGCTTCTTCACCCAATCGGGCATTTCCGACAGCAGATCCTTGACGCCCATGTCGCCTTCGAATGGAGCGCCCATCTCGATGATGTCGTAGTCGACGGTGCCCGAGGCGATCGTCTGCTGCAGCCGCGCATTGTAGTCGGCTTGAGCGAGATCGATCCATTTGATCTTCGCGCCTGTATAGGCCTCCCACGGCTTCAGGAAGCCGCGGAACAGGAAATTGTGGAGGTTCTGATTGTTGAGGCCCATGAAAGCGAATTCGACCCCTTTGAATTCGCCGGGCTGTACAGTTTCCTTGGTCGGGCCGAGGCATAGCTCGCCGACCTTTTGCCAGTCGGCGTCGGTCGGCGATCCATTGCCGGCCCCAGGTATCTTCATGACTTGCGAGACTACGCTGTCGGCGGCGAAGGCCTGCAAGGTCATGGTGCCCAAAGATCCGCTCGCGGCGATCGCCGCGGCACCGCCGGCCGCGCCTTTCAGCATCTCGCGGCGATTGGCCTGCATGGCCATAAGCTGATTGTAAATTCCCACTCTCATGGCATTCCTCCCTTGCTTCCCGGCATTCGCCCGCGAGCATATGGCTCTGATCGAGGAGGCCCTGATGCGCTGTCACCGCGCCGCCACTCACGGGGCAGTCGATCGATCAGAACAAAGGTCAGATATGGCATGCCAGTATGCAAGGCGACGTGGGGAAGTCAATTCTTTCGGCCCTTCCGGACAGAATCTGTCAGCCGAGCGTGATGGTTCGCGGAGCTTGTCCATGGCAGGAATCGACCATGAATATTCATGAGGAGCTTGGCGGCCTGCGGCATCGAACGTTTGTCCCCGTTTCGACGCAAGCGCGACGTCCAGAACACGTTGCGTTTAGATGAGATCATTGCGTCGGGTTATCTTTTTGTTTTTCCGCATGATCTTATCGCAAAGTGGGGCCACTTTTGTGGATCGTGCTCTAACCCTGCCTTGGCTTTACTTCGGAAGATCGTAGGACACCGAAAGCACGGGGTCGTGCTCGGCTCCGCCTCAGGCCAGATGCCGGGTGTATTGCCGGACGAAGTCGCAGTCGACGAGCTCGATATAGGCCTGTGTCAGCCGCTTCGTGATCGGCCCCGGCACGGCGCCGTCGCCTACCGCAGCGCCGTTGAACTTCGACACCGGACACACGACCAGGCTGGTCGAGGTCACGAAAATCTCGTCGGCGGTCGAGGCGTCGTAGAGATCGATGTCCGTTTCTTCGAGCGTGATCCCAAGCTTCGCGGCGAGCTCGATGACCGTGGCACGGCTCACGCCGGGAAGCACGTAATGCTCGCGCGGCGTCCGCACTCTGCCATCTTTCACCAGGAAGATGTTGCTGCCGGTGCCCTCGGCGAGATTGCCGTTCTCGTCGAGCAGAATCGACCAGGCCTCGCTATCGACCGCCTTCGCCTGAATGTCCGCGAGGATCAGGTTCATGTACTGGTGCATCTTGGCGCGCGGGCTCAGCATGCTGGGTGCGACTCGCCGCGTCGGCGGCACGACCACGCGCATGCCGTCGCGATAGAGCTTCGCCCGCTCCCTGTGCGGCAGCGGCACGCAATCGACGATGACATTGGCTTTCAAGTGCTCCCAACCCTCGTCGCCAACCGCGTCCACGCCTCGGCTGATTCGCTGGCCGATCCAGTAGTCCTCGTCAGGCCCCAGCAGATGCCGGTTGCGGTTGAGCACGTCCTCGCTGATCTCGATCATCTCCTTGGGCTTGAGGCCGCAATCGATCTGCGTGTAGTGGAGCGAGCGATAAAGCCGGTCGATGTGCTCCTTGATCTTGAAGATGTGCCCATTGAACGAGCGCGTCATGTCGAACACACCGTCGCCCTTGGTGAAGCTGCGGTCGCGGAAGGGGATCACCACCTCGCGCTCCGGAACGATCTTGCCGTTGAAGTAGGCGACCCGTTGATTCGAGAGACCGCTCATGGTTCCTTTCCGGCGCGTCAAGGGGTGCCCGCTTCCATGGAAACGGTTTTTGCTTGACGCTTCCGCTTTCTCAAACCGCGTTCGAAATGGCCTCGGTAGAATGCTGCCGTGATCGACGTACGTTGGCAAATCCGTCGCGCCATGTCCATACGCAAAAGTACCATTTTATTGTCATCGGGTGCATCAGCACACAGCACCCTGGGGGATCGCTCTTCCTCGAGAAGAGAGCTACGCGTTCGAACGTACATGCTCCGATCGGATAGAACCACTGAGCACTCAAGATGCTCGCGAGGGGCTCAACGAGACGCCTCCAGGCGTCCTTCTACAAGGGGCCCGCGGCCATCATCCGCATCTCTGCGTCGCTTGCGCAAGCTCAGCGTTGAATTGCGCTCCCAGTAATCGCACGCCAGTACCGACAACGTAGGTGGCCGCATAAACGCCGAGAAGCTCGTAGAGAACGCCCTGGAAGCCGCAAGTAATCGACACTGCCAATTATAGCCGCCACCTCTTCAACCAGCACGCTTCTGGGAGCACCTTGGAGGAACGTCTCGTGCAACGGGAAGATCTGGAACGGGAAGATCTGATTTTCGTCGGGACCTGCGATCTCTCGGGACATTTGCGCGGCAAGGCCTTCCCAGCGCGCGATCTCGAATCGCGACGCCGGAAGGGCATGGGCTATACGGGCGCCAATATCATGATGTCGGCTTTCGGCCCAATCTACGACAACCCTTTCGGGACTGTCGGCGACTTGACACTCATCCCGGACCTCTCGACCAAGGTCGATGTCGAGTTTGCGGGATTTGCGCCCGAGCGCTTCTGCCTCGCCGATATCGTGACCGCCGAAGGCGAGGCTTGGCCCTACTGCCCGCGCAGCTTCCTGAAGCGCGGCCTCGAGGCGCTCCGCACGGAAGCCGGATTGGAGATCCTTTCGGCCTTCGAGCAGGAATTCGTCTATACCGGCGTCGGTGATCGGCCGGGCACCACCTATGGTTATGATTCCTTCCGAAATCAGGGAACGTTCGGCGAGATCTTCATTTCCGCGATCAGGCGGGCGGGCGCGACGCCCGACTCCTTCCTCCCCGAATATGCACCCCGCCAATATGAGGTGACGGTCGCCCCGCAGCTCAACCTGCGCGCCGCCGACGAGGCGGTGATCGTGCGCGAAATGGCCCGCGCCGTCGCCTTCCGCCTCGGGCATCGTGTGATCCTAAGCCCGGTCGTCGAGCTTGGCGCTGTCGGCAACGGGACGCATATCCATTTCAGCCTGCGCGACCTGGCCGGGCAGGCCGTCATGTATGATGCTTCCCGTCCTTATGGAATTTCGGAAAGGGCGGAGCCTTTCGTCGCCGGAATCGTCCGGCACATGCCGGCGCTCACCGCGCTCACCGCGCCCTCGATCGTTTCCTATTTCCGGCTGCGGCCCAATCGCTGGGCGCCCGTATGGGCCAATCTCGCAGAGCGGGACCGCGGGGCCGCGTTGCGGGTCTCCCCGATCTTTCGCGCAGCCGCCGAGAATGCAGGCCAACAATTCAATCTCGAGTTCCGCGTCTGCGACGCAACCGCGAGCCCCTATATGGCGCTGGGAGCGCTGGTCCATTCCGGGCTCGACGGCATACGCAACAAGCTGCGGCTTCCGACGCCGCCGGCAAAAAGTATCTGGGAGATGGAGCCGGAGGAGCGGCACGCTGCCGGCATCGCCGATCTGCCGGGATCACTCGCCGAGGCCCTCGGCCGGCTCGAGTCCGATGAGGCGCTGCGTGCCTCTCTCGGCCCGGACCTGCTCAGCGCCTATCTGCGTCTACGGGCATCGGAGATCAATGCGGTCAAGGGCGAGAGCGACGAGGCGATCTGTGCGCGCTATGCGGCCGCTTATTAGGAGGGGCGTGTGAGCAGGGATTTGGCCATGCAACCGACGAGCCGCGACATCCCGATCGACCTCGAGCACGCGGCCCTCCTCATGATCGACGTGCAGAATTACGGCGTCGATCCGAAGGGCGGCTCCTTCGCGAAGCTCGGCGTGCGGGAGCTCGAGAACGCGAAGCGCTTCCTCAATCTGGTGCACGCCGCCATCTTGCCGAACCAGGCACAGCTGCTGCGCGCCTGCCGGGACGCAGGCATCGAAGTGATCTTCACGGTGATCGAGAATCTGACGCTTGACGGGCGCGACCGCAGCCTCGACTACAAGATCTCCGGCATCGACGTGCCGAAGCGCTCCTGGGATGCAAAGGTGCCCGACATCGTCGCTCCGCTCGCGGACGAAATCGTGATCCCCAAGACTTCGTCCTCGGTCTTCATCTCGACCAATATCGATTATCTGCTGCGCAATCTTCGCATCCGCTCTCTCGTCATCGCCGGATTCCTCACGGACCAATGCGTCGATTCCGCAGTGCGCGACGCCTGCGATCTTGGCTATCTCGTGACGCTGGTCACCGATGCATGCGCGGCCCATACACGTGAGCGCCACGAGGCATCGCTGCGCAACAATCGCGGCTATTGCCGGCAGATCACGACGGAGGAGCTCGTCGCCGAGGTCGAGCGATTGTTGGCTGGCTGAAACGCGGTTTCGCGGGTCGCTCGCACGCTTGGAAGCCTCCGAGCCTAAACCATGATCCGCAAAAGTGGCTCCGCTTTTTGCGATAAGATCATGCGGAAAGACAAGAAGATAACCTGACGCTACTGAACTGATCTCATCTCAACGCAACGCGTTCTACCCGTGGAAAAGTCGACAGCGCTGAAGGTCGGCTAAGGGCGAATAGCGAGATTGGCTGAGCAGTAGCTTTACCGTTTATTCGATTACCTCGGCGGCGCTGGCGAGCAACCTTGAAGGCGTGGTGAGGCCGAGTTTTCGGGATCGCCGCCCATGCCCACCATGACAATTGGAATTGTGGCGGTCGCAGCGCGCACAGCAAGAACAGGCGCGGTCGCGCCGGTCACGATCACGTCGGGCTTCAGGCCACACGGGCGCCTCTGATCTCGCCCCGGGCATCGCTTCCTGCAGCCTCAGGAATTGCTCCCGCATGCGGCGAACGGGCTTGCAACCAGCGGATATGCGGCAAATTGGGGGTCCTGAACAGCTCAGGACCACGGCGCCAAGTAATGAAATCCATGCGAAGATCGCCTTGCTCGACGCGGTCGCCCGTTGCATCAAGACGCTCCGCTCCCTCGCACGAAGTTTCGGATGCATCCCCGCGACATCGCCATCATTATGGGCGTCTGCCTGGTCTGGGCAATGAACTCCATCGTCAGCAAGGTCGTCGTATCGCAGATCGGCGTGCCGCCGCTCTGCTATGGGATGCTTCGCTGCGTGCTGATCGCGCTGGCGGTCTGCCCTTGGCTCTTTCCGATGCCGCAGCAGCGATTGCGGCTCGTCGCCGCATCCTTCCTGATCGGCGGCGGCAGCTTTGCCATCTACTATGTCGGCCTGCGCGACGCGACGGCCTCGACCGCGGCGATCGTCAGCCAGATCGGGCTCCCTTTCACAACGCTCCTGTCGATCGTGATGCTCGGCGAAAAGATCCGCTGGCGGCGCGCGCTCGGCATGGCAATGACGCTTTGCGGCACCCTGCTGGTGATCTGGAACCCCAACGGCGTTGCCATTTCGAACGGGCTGATCTTCGTCGTGCTGTCCTCGGCAGCCGGCTCGCTCGGCGCCATATTAATGAAGCAGATCAAAGGCGTGCAGGCCCTGCAATTCCAGGCCTGGGCGGGCTTGAGCGCGATCGTGCCGCTGGGTCTAGCATCGGCCCTTTTCGAGAGCGGACAGGTTTCGACCACTCTTGCAGGCGGCCTGAAGTTCCTCGGCTGCGTCGCCTTCTCGGCGTTGGTTGTCTCGGTGATCGCCCATACCGCCTATTACTGGCTGATCAACCGCTATGAGGCCAATATGATCGCACCGCTTATACTGATGTCGCCGGTCTTCACCGTCGCGCTCGGCGTGTTGCTGCTTGGCGATCGGCTCGATCTGCGCATGATCGTCGGCGCCGCGATCACGCTGATTGGCGTGCTGATCATCGCGCTGCGACCGAACCGCGTCATGCCCCGTGCGCTGCTCATCCGCGAGCGCATGTAGAGCGCGCGGTCCCTTTCCGTCTCTTGGCGAGGTCGTCGCCGACAGGGAAGAACCAGGTCGGTGAAGGCCAGCGCGGCGACGGCGAGGGCCAAGGTCAAGTTCATCCTGGCGACAGATGGGGAGACCCTCCAGGCGTCCAATCCAGCGCGGAGACGGTGAGTGTCCGAAATTTTCTGACACTCGGCGACGTGATTGGCAGCGGACGCGCATGCGACGTACCCGATGGAAAGGAGCCCGGAAACCACCAGCGGCCATCACCGCCACATACCCGGAGATCGTTGGATGGCCGACCCAGATTTAAAGTCGTAGCGCGAGACCAAATCGAGATCCGCCTGAGCAAACGCCTCGGTCGGCGCCGCCTCGGCACGCAAATCACGCAGATAAATGATGCCGTGGAGTCTGCTTAGAAACGGCAGAGCGGGGCCGTGGAAATCCTGAACGGGGGCGTGCCCCATACCACAACCACCGGGCCCTAGCATCAGCGCGTCCCGTATACGCTGAGCGTAGCGCGATCTGCTCGCGCACTTAGTGTAGCGCGATCTGCTCACGAAGGGCCCACGGCGTCATGCGGACGGCATCTCTTCCGGCCTGGATGACCTCGTCAACCTGTTCTGCTGGCAAAGATAGGCGCGTCGGAACCATGGACAATTGACGCGCTCGCGCAGCGCCGAGGACATCAAAGGAAAGATGCAGCACTGCCACGTCAATATCTCCGCAGCGCCACCCGGGCCGCGCGTCTGAAATTTTAGCGATGTCCAGACGATCCATGTGGCAACGCGCGCTGACCGCGGCCTGCCTCCATCGCCTCAGCAATTGCCCAAAGAGGTCGAAATTGGCTTGCGCCGATGAACTCATGCCTGTGTCTATCGACGCTACGGCCAAGTCTATTCCGCTTGAGCCCGCAGCAGTATTCGTCCATGTCTGGGTTTGCTGTTGTCCGGCATCCACCACCAGGACCACGAGACGGCGGATACGGGCGAGATCGACAAGCTTCTGCGGCCCACTCAGACTTTCAAGAAATACCGACAGCGACGACAAGCCTAGATTATCGGTAATACCTCCGTCCGCGAGCTTGAGAAAATTGACCTCGGGATCATCTCTGTATTTTTTCCAAGCCCAAGCAGTCGCTTGGATTTTCGCACCTGCACCTTGACTACTCGCCGCAACGCTCGCCCAGGATGGCAGGGGGTTCGTGCAATTCTCCTTGTACACTTTCATCACGATCGGAACAAAGGCTATCGGCACTGCCGAAGATGCGGCAACCGCATCTGCAACAAGAACTGATGATGGATCACTGCAGATTGCGTTGAATGTCTGAAAGGTGAACGTAAACGGCACTCGATTATAGATATCGCTGGCATTCAGAACGATGCGCGGCGTTCGCTCAAGGAGATCATTGACCGTTGCGTCACCAAACAGGTTTTTCTGCAACCATTTTGGAAACCGAGTTTGATCGTTGATGCCCCCCGAAAGCGCCGCTTGAATGACACCGGGACCAAAGCTCGTCCTCAAGTCACTTTCCGCGTTCGCGTAAAGAAAGTTCTGCTCGAAATCCTCAAAAATTCGATCGTGAAACAGTCCGTAATAGGCCGCCGCAACTGACCCGCCGGAAACGCCGGATATGAATTTTACATTGTCGAGAAGCGGCCTCGCGCGGTTCGAAGCAGATTGAGTCCGCAAGCCGTCCAGAACGCCGTAAGCGAACGCCGCCGCCCGGGTTCCTCCGCCGGAAAATGACAGTCCGATCACAAGTCCATCGTCGGAGGATGGGATCGCATAGGGGAACTGTGCCTCACTTATGGGTCTCTCCAACGGGCCATTGACGGGGGTCCAATCCGTATTCGTGCAGCCAGTCGCGAGCAGAAAGCCTGCGATAGCTACGAGCGGCTTGGCCATGTTTGCGCGCCGATGTGAGAGCCCCACTTTCACTCCTGTCCATAGCCGGTCTATGCAATTGATGGTGTCGCTTATCCTGTCGTAGCTCGGCGTATGACGCTCAAAACCCCCCGGGCACGCCAGATAAGCCTTCCGTGGCGTTTCGGTTAAAATTCGAACACGGCTCCGATGACGGGACCATGGATCACCATGTTCATGCCGGACCTGGTGACTCCAGAACCTTGAGAATAGTCGACATACAATGCCCGATAACCGACGAATGCGTCGATCGGCTGGCTGGCCCACATGAAGCGGTGGCTGTAGCCGCCGAAGGCTTGCCAGGTGAACTTGCTGCCGACTCCGAACCCCCCGAGGTCGGCGCGCAATTGCAAATCGTCATCCGGCGTGAGGCTATGGCGAATGCGAAAGCCGACGATCGGATCGGTCCAGTCGAGCGTGCCCGATCTGCCGAAGGCCCTTCCGCCGAGGACCGTGAAGTTCGAGGCCGCGAGATTCGCCGCGACGGCGAGATCGAGCCTTAGATCGGCCGATAGATTCCAATAGCGCAACCCGCCGAGCACATCGAGACTGGTCGCGCTTGTGGCCGACCAGGGCCATCTGATCACCTCGTAGCCGAGCGCCGCCTCACCGATGAACATGGTAAAGGTAAGATTGGCTTGTATTCCCCTCGTCAGATCGACCCCGACCGGGAGCGTTCTTTGCTTGACCTTTCCGCCGGAGGCGGTCAGACGCGACCAATTGATGTCACCGAAGACCGACCAGCGATCATGGCGCACCTCTGCGTATCCCATAAGGGCCGCGATCGTGTCGCTCTTCTGAACAAGGTCGATGAAGCTGATATCGACGTTGGTCTTAATGCCGTGAACCGTTGAACTTCCATCGAGCGAGGTCAACCAGGCATAAGGGGCGAAGCGGAATTGCCAGCCAGGCTCGGGCGCCACGGTCGCAGGCGGGGCGAGTGGCGGCGGGGCCTCGAGATCGGCGGCAAAAGTCGTATCGGCGAGAGCCGCCGTGCAGGCCAGTGTCAATACTGCGAGAGACCTTCCTTGCATGGCCCACTCCTGACTAATGCCGTGCTCAAGGGATCAAGTGAGGATGCCGGCTTCAGCGCATCGGAAGTATTCACAGAATACAGCCCTGTAACCAGAGCTGGTTGAGACCGCGCGACTTAGAGTCCCAAAGTAAAGGTCACCTGCAGGCTCTCAGGCATCATGAACCCCCGGCCGCTATAATGTCGAGCGCCGTCTCACGGAAGAACTCTGCCGAGAACAGGGGCATGGAGTCTCTCGGACCTTGTTTCCGAGGTTGCCTCGATGACGAGCGTGCGCGTGGGGAACGCAAATTCAATATTCAGCTGCTCTGCGATTTTCATGATGGAGAGCAGAATTTTCTCGCGCTTCTCCAATTCCTCGGAATAGCCTGTCGTCTCTAGGTAGAAAAGGACCAGGATATTCAGGCTGCTTTCCCCAAAATCGTTGAACCTGACGTAGATATTATCTTTATTCGCCATCGGATCTTCGGCGAGCAATCGCGTAATGGCGGCGACCAGCTCCTCGATTTTATCGCGCGGCGTGTCATAGGTGACCTGAACGAGAAAGCGCTGCCGGCGCATTGAGCGCAGGCTGAGATTTTCAATTGTCGCATTCACTATGGAATTGTTCGGGATCGAAACGAGCGAGTTATCCGAGGTCCGGATCCGGGTGCTCCGAAACCCGACATCCTCGACCGTGCCTTCGCCGCCGGACACTTTCACGTTATGACCGACGCGGAACGGCTTCTCCATCATGATCAGCATCGAGCCGAGGAGATTTGCGAGGCTGTCTCGTGCCGCCAACGCCACCGCCAGACCGCCGACGCCCAACCCTGCGATGACCGAATAGGTAGGGAAGCCGAGTTCATAGGAGCCTTGGATCAGAAACCCGGCGGCTATCCCGATGCCTACGAAGCGCATGCCGAGCCTGACGAGCTGGCTGTCCAGGCTGTGTTGTTTCAGATGCTCCGACGCGACGAAGGCCTCGGCCAGAAGGTTGGCAACGATCATGGAGAGCCAGGCAGCGGCAGCGTAGAGCGCCCCCGTCTGAATCAAGGTGATGACGACGCGAGCCATCCCGCCGATCCGGAATATCGCGCAGAGCAAGGGCACCGGAAACGCGCTAACCAGGATGACGGCCAAGGGCGTCAGCAGAGCTTGCCATTTGGGACCTGCCCGCTCGGGCCTGCGCTCGGCGAGGATGCGTCCCAAGCGGTGCACGCCGTAGACGAAGCCCGCGCAGGCGACAAATCCGATGAGAAGACCAAGCCATTGCCACAACTGGACGCCCGCCACTCGGGCCTTGGCCCAGGTTGGAAAGGCCAGCATCCAGCGGATCGGCACGATGCGTTCCAGTCCGACCGGCGAGCTCACAAAAGCGTCGTGGATGGTGGCATCGCTGTTGCTGCTCATTCGGCGGTAGACCTCGATCAACTCCGCCGCCGGGCCGGGTTTGTAGGGAAGCCGCTTCACCCGCTCGTAGAACTCGGGCAACCGAGCCACCGTGTCCGCCGAGACGAGCCATTCACCTGAACGAGAGCCGCCTTCGACCAGGGCGACGTCGATCTCCGTTCCAGGCAATCGCCAACGCTTGGACGCAGCGTGCGCCATCTTGCCAGCGTCCGGGATGCTCTCGGACGAAGGAAGCCCAATCCGGTCGAGCACCTCTTTCAATTGGAGCGCGCGCTCGGGCCCGACAGTGTCCCTCAGCACAGGAGGCACGTCCGACAGGTCCAAAACCTTGATCGCTTTCGGGACCAACGAAAGCGCTTCAAACTGCCGTCGGCGCTCCGCCGTCGTGAGATAGAGCCTTTTAGACGCTTCGTACTCTCGCAGAATCTCCGCCATCTCGGTGTAGACTTGATCCACCGTGGCGACGAACCCTTGCAGCGTTCCTTGTGGACTGGAGGTGTCTACCGGGCTCAGCGGGTCGGGATCTGCCGCATGTACCGCATGTGTGACGAGCAACCCGATCAGAGCGGCTGCGACCGAACAGGCGATGCGAGACCCGAAATAGCTCATCGAGGCTCAAGCTCCCGTTTTCACGCACTCCGCGGAGCAGGGGTCACTCTGACACTAAGCCGTCCATGCAGCTTCGCCGATCGCGCTGGTCCGCGCAATACTTCGCGCTCACATGTTCCTGGGCAGGACCTTAGGCCCCCTTCGAGGTTTGCGCTTGTGGGACTTAGGTCCAATAGCCAGACGGCCGAACTTGGGTCATCGCTCTCGCATATCCCACGAAGCTGCGGGGGCTCTCTTCAACGCACTGGAGGAGTGTCATGAAGCAATTCATTTTGGCATTGGCCCTGATAGGAGGTTTCGTCGCATTGAGCGCCAGCGACGCGAACGCGGTGGTGTGCGCCCGTGGCGTTTACCGCGCCGGATGCGCCGGGCCGCACGGCGCGGTAGTGGCGCATCGGGGCATGTATCACGGGGGCGTGTATCGCGGGGGCGTGTATCGTGGAGCGACCGTCTATCGTCGTCGCTATTGAGCGACGGCAAGTCGGGTTTCGATCCCTTGCGGAAGGAAGGCGCCGAGCAGTGCTGAACAAATGACCTTCGTTCTTCGCTCTCCGGTCGTCGCGTTCTCACTGAAGAAAACTTTCCAAATCCAGGCATAAACCGGATTTGGGAAAAGGGCCCCGGACGAGGCCGGAGCCCTTTCGCAACAACGGAGATTTGTTGCCACGTCGGGGCGATTGCCACGACGAGATGATCCTACGATTTCCGACGGCCCTTCGCTATTGCCCTTTAGGCCCATTCTTCCCTCGCAGGATCCGTAAAGCGGCGCAAGCTGTTGGTCGCCTCGGCACAATGGTGACTGGCGGTGATCCGCAGATAATCTATCGGCGCGGGCCCCATTGTGCTATCGCAAATAATTGGCGATCTGTTAGCGGTAAATAAACGCGCATATATCGCCTTTCAGACCTCATGCGAGGAGAGGCGATACGACGAGCCGAGTTCACCGCGGCTGCCTTGGGCACTCGGCGTGGCGTGATCTTCGACCTCGCGACGGTCACGGTGAGAAGATGCGCTGACCCTTTAGCGAGTCGCCGAGATGTGGAGGGGAACGGTCACGAGGGGCAATGAACGTCCGGCCGGAGATTGGCTCGGGGCGCAGGGCGGCACACGCGCCATCTTCTTCCTCCTTCTCTCGATCTTCCTTGTCCCGGTCTTCCTTGT
>JAFAQA010000463.1 GCA_019246665.1 Hyphomicrobiales bacterium | reverse complement strand
GAGATCGCGGCCGAGCTCGGCTATGAACGCGAGCTCATCGGGGAGCTGGTGGCCGAAGGGATCCTCGGCATCGAGGATGGCGTGGGGCGTGCTCCCGAGCCCTCTTCGCTCACCTTGGATTGAACTTGGGGCAAACATCACGCTTCTGCGTATGATGACAGCTTCAGCAGCCGCGCCTCAGCCGGCCGAACCCGCGGAATCTTAGATCGGCGAATTCGCCTTCGAGTCTCGACACTCGCGATTTGCCGCGCTAAGTCCGCGCAACCGGGCAGGGATCGACCCTCGCCCGCGTTCGGGAGAGTTCTCATGACCATTGCCGTTGGCGACAGCCTGCCTCAAGCCACGTTTCGCGTGATGACCGCGGATGGCCCCGCCGCCAAGACTACTGACGATGTTTTCAAGGGACGCAAGGTCGTTCTCTTCGCTGTTCCGGGTGCTTTCACGCCGACTTGCCACAAGAACCATTTGCCTGGATTTCTCATGAATGCGGATGCGATCAAGGCCAAAGGCGTCGATGCGATCGCGGTCACGGGAGTGAATGACGTTTTTGTCATGGACGCCTGGGCAAAGTCCACGGGAGGCCAGGGCAGAATCGAATTTCTGGCGGACGGAAATGGCGATTTCGCCAAGGCGCTCGGGCTTTCCATGGACGGCTCGGGCTTCGGCCTCGGCACACGTTCAAAGCGCTATTCGATGCTGGTCGAAGATGGCGTGGTGAAGTCGCTCAACATCGAAGACGCGCCCGGAAAGGCGGACTTGTCCGGTGCTGCTGCGCTGCTGAAGCAGCTTTGAAAATCCCGCCGCTTCCCTTCACCCCGACCGATTGGAGTTCGGTGCCGCCGAGCGAACATCCCGGCACGACGGGCAAGGCGATCTGGCGCACTCTCAACTTCGGCGACATCCGCGTCAGGGTCGTCGAATATTCGCCGGGCTACCTCGCCGACCACTGGTGCGACCGTGGCCACATTCTTTACGTGGTCGAAGGTGAGCTCGACACCGAGCTCAAGGATGGACGAAGCTTCACACTGACGGCGGGAATGAGCTACGAGGTCTCGGATTTCGGCGACGCGCCCCATCGCTCCTCCACTCGGACGGGCGCCAAGCTCTTCGTGGTCGATTGAACGAAGGAGCAATTCGGCGCGCGTTCAAGCTTGCCGCGCATCGCGCTTCTCAGGCGCAGAACTCGACTGCCGTGCGCTCGAGAATGCGCGAGAGCATCTCGACGCTTTCGATGGAGGCCCATTCGGTGGCCGCATGCGCGCCGGCTCCGTCCGCGCCGAACAGCAGGGAAGGAATGCCTGCCTCCTTCAGAATCGCGCAATCCGTCCAGAAGGGCTCGCCGCGAATCTTCGGCGCGCGTCCGAGAGCCTCGGTCGCGTGCTTGCGCACGCAAGCGACAATCGGTTCGTCGGTTTTCGCTTCGAACGGCACGCGCTCGAGGCCGCGTTCCATGCGGTAGCGGAAGTCGGGAACCGCGCGAGCAATGCCATCGAGAATGGCGGTAAGCTCTTCTTCGACGCTGTCGCCCGTCTCTCCAGGAATCGTCCGCCGCTCGATCGAAATTCGGCAGCTTGCCGGATAGCTCGACAGTTCCTCTCCGCCCTTGATGATCGAAGCATGCACCGACCCGGTGCGCAGCACAGGATGGCCCTTGCCGGCAAGCAACTTCAGGCCATGAGCCTCGAGCGCTACGAGGAAATGCCCGGCCTTGGTGATCGCGTCGATGCCAATATCCGGCCGCGAGCCATGCGCGGCGCGCCCTTCGATGACGACGTCGAACCACACGAACCCTTTATGCGCGAGCGTGAGCTCGAGATGGCTCGGCTCGGTGACCACGGCGCCATCCACCTTGAAGTGGCGCGCTACTTCCGCGGTCCCGGTGCTGGCGTACTCTTCATCCGCCACGCAGGCCACCAGGATGTCCCCCGAAAGACCTTGTTTCGCTGCGCGTGCTGCCGCGACCATCATGGCCGCGACGCCGCTCTTCATGTCGAACGAGCCACGTCCGAAAATCTTCCCCTCTTCGATCTTTGGAAGGAGCGGGTCGCCATCGTAGCCGGCGAGCGTCACCGTATCGATATGACCGTTGAACATGAGCGACCGGCCGCCCCCCCGGCCTCTGGCGATACCGACGATCGAGGGGCGTCCCTTGCGTTCCTCGAGGCGATGCACCTCGAACCCGCGCGCTTCGAGCCACTTGGTGCAGAAAGCCGCGATTTCAACTTCGCCGGCGGCGCCCGGGACGAGGTCGGGATTGACCGAATTGATGGATACCAACTCCCGCAGAACCTCGGCGGCGCTCGTCATTTCGCTTCTCCTCAGGTCATGGGGACTCAGATCGATGTCCATAAGTCACCCTAAGGTTTGCGTCGAGACGCGGTGGCTAGGGAGAAGAGTTCAGCTTCCGAAACTGTCGAGCGCCTCGATAACCGCGTTGGCGGTCAGGATTTGCGGTAGGACAATCCCCTGACCTCCCTTCGGGGGAAACAGCACATAAAGCGGCACGCCGTCACGACCGTGCTGGCGCAGAAAATCGGAGATGGCAGGATCGGCGCGCGTCCAATCGCCCCTGAGGTAGGCGACGTTGCGGTCCGCGAAGGCCTGCTTCACGGCATCCGAAGAAAGGGCGATGCGCTCGTTCACGAGACAAGTGACGCACCAGGCGGCCGTCATGTTGACGAAGACTGGGCGCCCCTCCGCGCGAAGGGCCGCGAGGCGCGAAGCGGAATAGGGCTTCTCGCCGCTTGTCGAAACGGCGGAGATGGCAGCAGGCTCTGGTGACGTCATCACATCGTAGAGCACGAAGAGCACCCCGAGCGCGGCAATTCCTGCGAGCGCCTTTCCGACGAGGCGAGGACGACGTTCCCGCATCTGCGTCACGCCAAAAATCCATGCAGCGAGCCCGAGTAGAACGATGCCGGTCACCGTCGCGAGCACGCCGTCCGGCCCCGCCTGCTCGCTGATCACCCAGACGAGCCAGGCTGCGGCCGCATACATCGGGAAGGCAAGCGCTTGCCGGAAGATCCCCATCCACGGACCTGGTTTCGGCAAGAGACGGGCAAGACCCGGCAAGAAGCCGATGAGGAGATAAGGTGCGGCAAGCCCGAGCCCCATCATGAGAAAGACGCCGAGCATCACCAACGCAGGCGCAGTCAGGGCCGCGGCGATTGCCGCTCCCATGAAAGGAGCCGTGCACGGCGTCGCGACGAGAACCGCGAGGAGCCCGGTGAAGAAACTGCCGATATGGCCACCGCGCGCCGCGAGGCTTTCACCGGCCCCGACGAAGCTGCCGCCGATCTCGAACACACCCGAGAGGTTCAACCCCACGAGGGTAAAGACGAACGCCATGCCCGCGACGAATACCGGTGATTGGAACTGGAAGCCCCAGCCGGCGAATGAGCCGGCTGTTCTGAAGGCCAGGAGCGACATGCCAAGAGCCGCGAAGGCGAAAAGGACACCGAGCGTGTAGGAGAGCGCGTGCCCCCGCACAGTGGCGCGTTCATGGCCCGAGAGACTCGCGATCCCCACCGCCTTGATTGCCAATATGGGAAAAACACAAGGCATCAGGTTGAGAATGAGGCCGCCGATAAGAGCGAAAACCAGCATGGTGAGCACGCCGACATCAGCGTTCTCGCTGAGTGCGGGGCTTGGCGCTCCGATCGCTTGTCGTTCGAGTCCTGCCGATGCGGCGGGCGAGGCGAGGGCGCTTGCCACCTCTTCTGGCCTGTCGCCGATTTGAATGAAGCGTTCGACGCCGGCCTCATTCTTCAAGACCAAGACGCCGGACAAAGCTGTTTTCGGATCGAAGCTCTTCGCCGGTTTGAGCGAAAGACTGAGCCTGCCGTCGCGGACCGCAAGCTCTTGGGGCGCGGCGTCGTCGATCATGTCCAATTTTTGCGGAAAAAACCACGCCTCGTGCACGGTGCTTGGTGAGATGCCTTCACCTGTGATCGACAAAGCGCCATCAGTCGAGAGCTTGGCATCGAAGGGGGAGGGCTGAGGAAGGCGTTCATCCGAGGCGGCAAAGAGTGGCGCCTCTCGTGAAGCCGTCGAAGTTGCGCCAATTGGAAGATCGAGCTCGAATTTGCCCTCTTCCGGTATGCAGATGCTTTCGCAGATGAGCCAGCTCGCTCTGGCCTTGACCGGGAATGATGAAGCGGTGTCGGAACCCGAAAGCGTCACGGACAACGGCAATGTGACATCGCCGATGTAGGAATACGTCATTACCGGCCCTTCGGGAATGCGAAGAGGCGTGGGCCAGGCAAAGCCCGATGCGGTGGCGCCAGGCGGCAAGGTGAGGTCGAGATGCGGCGGCTCGCCGGCTTCGCCCGGATTGAGCCAATAGATGTGCCAGCCTTTGGCGAGCGCAAAATGGAGGCCGAGCCGGAACGGCTTTCCGCGCTCGGCAACGTCCGTTTCGGAGATGAGCGTCACCTCGGCGTGCGGCGTCTTCACCGGGGCGCTTTCGAGCGCATGCGCGGCGCGAGCGCCGAATAAGCAAAGCGCGAGGACAAGCTGAAACTTCAGCAACGAGTGTTTCATACGTTCAGAGCTTTTCGGCGCCGGCGAGCCCAGGTCTCTCCAGGAGATTAAGAATTCTACCACAAGTGTTGCAGAAACTTGAGATTTCTGGCGGGTTTACGGCATCGGGTCGCGGCAGGGTCAAATCAAGATGGGGTGATTGCGACCGATCGGGAAGTGGAAAATGGCGCGAAAAAGCCGCGCGAGCAGGTGCTTGTCGGCTCCGGGTCACAAATATCCGGTGCCCGCTTCGGCGGCGAAGCGGCTCGGATCGCCCTCCCAGACGATGCGTGCATGCTCGAGCACGTACACCCGGTCGGCGTGCGGCAAGGCGAAGGTGACGTTCTGCTCGCCGAGCAGCACCGTGATAGGCGTCGTCTGCCGCAAACGCTCCAGGGCTTTCGACAATTGCTCGAGGATGACGGGGGCAAGCCCGAGCGTCGGCTCATCTAGGATGAGGAGTTGCGGCTTCATCATGAGCGCTCGTGCGATGGTGAGCATCTGCTGCTCGCCCCCCGAAAGCGTGCCCGCGCTCTGACCTTGCCGTTGCGCTAAGATCGGAAAGAGATCGAAGAGCCATTCCATGCGCTCCTTGCTCTCCTCCGGGCTCGCGTGCTGGCCACCGAGATCGAGATTTTCACGCACGGTCATATCGGTGAAGAGCTCCCGACCTTCCGGGCATTGCACAATTCCATTGCGCGCGATCGTCGCGGGCGTGAGGCCGCCAAGCGCCTGGCCCTCGCGGCGGATCTCACCAGAATAGCGAAGAAGTCCCGAAATGGCGTTGAACAAGGTCGTCTTGCCGGCCCCGTTGAGGCCGACGATCGAGACGAATTCGCCTTGGTGCACATGGACCGACACGTTCTCGAGGGCTTGCGCCTTCCCGTAGAACACGCTGAGGTCTTGCACCTCGAGAAAGGGGGTGGTGTCGCGAAAGGACGATTCCGGTCGGGCTGCCGTCTCGATGCTGCCGCCGAGATAGACGCGACGTACGGTCTCGTTGCGCATCACCTCGTCGGCAGTCCCTTCCGCGATGCGTTCCCCGACATACATGGCGAACACGCGGTCGACGAGCGCCGCGACGCTTTTCACGTTGTGATCGACGAGGAGCACGGCACGCCCATCGTCGCGTAAGTCAGTGATAAGCTCCGAGAAGGCTGCGGTCTCGCGCGAGGTGAGCCCGGCGAAGGGTTCGTCGACGAGCACGACCTCCGGGTCTCGCGCGATCGCCTTGGCGATCTCCATCTTGCGAAGATCGGCGAAAGGCAGGGTTGCGGGGCGCCGGTCGAGCACATGCCCAAGACCGACGCGCTCGGCGATATCCCGCGCGCGAGCCTCGCTTTCCGGATCGGGGAAAAGGCGGCGCAGCTTGTCTGGCAAAAGGGCAAGCGTGATGTTCTCGAGCACAGTTTGCCGATGCAACGGGCGCGAATGCTGAAACACCATGCCGGCGCCGAGGCGCGCGATCCGATGCGAAGGCCAGCCGGCGACCTCGACGCCTTTGATGCGCACCGACCCGGCGTCGGGCCGCTCGATTCCCATGATGAGCTTCATCACGGTCGACTTGCCGGAACCATTGGGCCCGATCAGGCCGAGGATTTCCCCGCCCTTCACGGAAAAGCCGATGTCCTTGACCGCGACCAAGCCGCCGAAGCGCTTGGTGAGGCCATTCACCTCGAGGTGAGCCTCACGTTGCAGTTGAGCGGCCGGCGCGTTCATACCGCTTCCTTGGTGCGCGTCAGAAGGCCCAAAAGGCCGCTTGGGAACAAGAGCACGACGACGAGCGCCAACGCCGAGACGATGAACGTCGACAGATCCCCGAGCGGGCGCAGTGCCTCATTGGCCCCGATCAGGAAAATTGCGCCGAGCACCGCGCCGAGGATGGTGCGCCTTCCGCCCAGAACGGCCGCAATGATGACCTGCACGCCGACAGTCACGTCGATGAACGTGCCGACCGAGGCGGCTCCGAGATAGAAGACGAGCAAGGCGCCCGCCAGACCCGAGAAGAAGGCGCTGATGATGAACGCCGCCAGCTTGTGCTTCGTCACGTTGAAGCCGAGCGCGCCGGCCTGTACCGCATCCTGTCCGCTCGCCTGCAAGATGAGGCCGACCGGTGACTGGGCGAGCCCATAAAGGATGAGGCCGCTCACGGTCATGAAGCCGAGCGCGATCCAGTAATTCACCCTGTCGTCGACCGAGATCACGTCCGGCACGGTGAGGCCGATCTCTCCGCCGGTGAGACCCGCCGCGACGACGACGAAATTCTGCAGCATGAGCACGGCGACGAGGGTGGTGAGGCCGAAATAGGGCCCGCGCACGCGCAAAGCCGGCAATGCGAGAACGACCCCTCCTGTGACAGCGGCGAGCGCGCCGGCAATCAGGCAGATCAAGATCGGCGGCTGGTAGAGATTGTCGAGAATGCCGGCCGTGTAGGCGCCCAGCCCGATCAGGAAGGTCGGCCCGAAATTCACCTCGTTGGCAAAGCCGAAAAGAAGGTCCCAGGCCATCGAGAACACGCCGAAATAATAGGCGATGGTGAGAAGGCCAAGGATGTATCCCGACACGTAGAGCGGCAGCGTCGAGGCGAGCACGACTACGAAAAGGCTTATCCACAAGGTGCGCGACAAAAGCATGCGCGCGGCAAGCGAAGATGCCGGATTCACGAGGGCACACCTCTGTTCATGTCATCGACCTTTGGTAGAAGCCTCGTAAAGCTCGTTTGCGTGGGCGAGCCCGCGGAGCCGGAAGGAGAGGAAGCATGACGGACAGAAATGAGAGCGGCGTCTCGCGTCGCGAGATCGTGAAGGGCACGGGAGCCGCGGCGGTCGCGCTCGCAACGGCGAGCTGGTCGGGAAGCGCCAGCCTTGCGGCCGACAGCCAGACGGTCACGGGTTTTGTCTTCGAGGACCGCTCGCGCGCCGGTCGCAGGCAGGCGGGCGATCCGGGCGTCGCCGGCGTGCTCGTCTCGAACGGGCGAGACATCGCCAAGACGGACGGGGAGGGGCGCTACTCGCTCCCGATCGAAGAGGGAATGATCATCTTCGTGATCAAGCCGACCGGATATTCGGTGCCGGTCGACGAGAACAATCTGCCGCGCTTTTTCTACATCCATCAGCCGAAGGGCTCGCCCGCCGATCTCGATCTGCATTTCCGCGGCCTTGATCCGACCGGCCCTCTTCCGGCCTCGGTCGATTTTCCGTTGAGGAAAACCGAGGAAGCCTCGAGCTTCGACGTTATCTTGTTCACCGATCCCCAGCCGGAGAGCGATGTGGAGGTGAGCTTCATCCGCGACAGCGTGGTCAACGGCGTTGTCGGCATGAAGGCGGCCTTCGGCATCGCGACGGGCGATCTGATGTTCGACGATCTCTCGCTTTACAGCCGCTATAATCGCATCATCGGCCGGATCGGCCTCCCCTGGTACAACATCGGCGGCAATCACGACCTCAATTTCGAGGCCCGCGATCGAAACTCTTCGCGTGAGACTTTCAAGCGCATCTTCGGTCCGCCTTTTTATGCGTTCGAATATGGCGGGGCCGTCTTCCTCATGCTCGACAATGTAAACTACCTCGGCGGTGATCCTGCAAAGCCCCGAGAGAGCGGCAAATACGAAGGGCGGTTCGACGACAATCAGCTCAGCTTCGCGGCCAATCTTTTGAAAGAGGTGCCGACGGACAAGCTCGTCGTCGTCTGCATGCATATCCCGCTGCGCACTTATCTCGGTCCGGACAACCCGGTGGTCTCGACGGCCAATGCGAGCGCGCTGCTTGAGCTCTTGTCCGGCCGCCCGAACACGGTATCTTTCTCCGGTCACACGCATACGACCGAGCATCATTACTTCGGCGCCGAGGACGGCTTTGCGGGGCCAAGCCCGCATCACCACCACGTCATGACCGCTGTTTGCGGCTCCTGGTGGAGCGGCCCTTATGACCACCGCGGAGTTGCCGTCGCCGACAGCCGCGATGGCACGCCGAACGGGTTCCATGTCTTGAGCGTCGCCGGCAACCGCTACACGACGAGGTTCCAAGCCGCCAACGAGCCGAACGCGCGACAGATGCGCATAATGCTCGACAGCGAGTTCCACCGCGCCGGAAAAGAGATCTACCGCGATTTCCGCATGGGGCAGTTGCTCGGCTCGCCGATCGCGCAAGAGAATGTCTACGCGACCGAGGTCGTGGTGAACTTCTTCGACGGTGGACCGCGCTCGACGGTCGAGTATCGGATCGGCAATCGGCCGGCCGTACGGATGATGAAAACCGTCCGCCCCGATCCCTTTGTCGAGGAGGTCTATGCGCGCAACGCCGCCACGAAGAAGCCTTGGGTGAATGCCGAGCCGTGCTCGCACCTCTACGTCGCCCGGCTTCCCGCCGACCTCGAGGCAGGAACCCATTGCCTCAACGTGAGCGCGGTCGATGAGTACGGGCGTGCTCACAGCGACAACCTCATCGTCGAGATCACCGGCGCGGATGTGCGCGACAAGTCGTGAGCTTGCAGGCGCGGAAAGGAGCTCGCCGAAAGTTCGGGTCGCGGGCCCGACGCCTCTGCGGTAGGCGCGAACGCCCGTTCTTCTTCCGATCCGGCCATGAAGATTGCGCATGAACTCTAACGGCGTCCGAGGAGACCGCGCGGGCGCACATACATGACGAAGACGAGAAGCAGCAGCGCCGGAATGGTCCGATAAGCGGGCGAGACAAGATAGGCGGTCATGGTCTCGAGATAGCCAACCACATAAGCGGCGATGAGCGAGCCCGAGACGCTGCCCAGTCCCCCGAGGACGACGATCGAGAAGGCGCTCGCCGTCAGCGGCCCGACACTATAGGACGAAACGCCGAGGAACATGCCGAGGAGCACCCCCGCGATGCCGACAAGCACGCCATAGATCGCCCATACCGCCATGTAGACCCACGAGAGCTCGATGCCGAGGAGCGTCACGCCGCGCGCGTTCATCGATGCGGCGAGCACCGCTTTTCCCGCCCGCGTGCGATTGACGAGAAGCCACAACAGCGCGATCACCAGCCAGCAGACGACGGCGGTGAAGATCTCGTTCGCGGGCGTGCGCACGCCGGCGATCGTCACCACGCCTTCGACGATCGGCAGCACGGTCTTGGCGTTGTTGGTGTAGAGATAGGCGATGAGCTCTTGGATCATGATGCCCCAGAGCAAGGTCGCCGTAAGGATGAAAATCTCCTTTTCCTGCTCGCGGATTTTTCGCGACTGCTGGAGCGGACGCACAATCACGAAATAGGTGAGCATCGTGGCGACAAGTCCGACGGCGACCCCGATGCTGGCACCGAGATAGCTGCCGACGCCGAGATCGCCGCCTGCAACCCAGGCGGCGACGACCGCCGCGACCATGAGCGCCCCGTGCGACAGGTTGAGCACGCCCGAGACCCCGAAGATCAAGGTGAAACCCGTGGCGCCGAGCGCGTAAAGGGAGCTGATGGCGAAGCCGTCGATGAGGATTTGCCAAAAGAGCATCGATCAGGCTCCGAGCGTGGCTCGCACTCGAATGAAGCGAAACATGCGAAAGGCCCCCGATCTCTCGGTCGGGGGCCTTTGCGATGTCATGGATCAGTTGGTCTTGATGAAGGAGGGAAACTTCAGCTTCCCGTTCGCAACCTCGGTCGGCCACAGATTGACCTGCTTGCCGTCCTGCCATTGCAGCATGAGCCCGGTGATCGTGCCTTCCCCGACCTTGAGCGCATGCGGGTAGGGCGTGTCCTTTCCCTGGAATTGGACGCGGCCGATCGTGCCGACCCAGTCCGTTTTCTCCAAGGCATCCACGAGCTTGTCGGAATCGGTCGTGCCGGCGCGGTGAATCGCGTCCGCGATGTAGTAGACCTCGTCATAAGCAGTGTAGCCGCAATAGGAGGGCACATTGCCAAAGCGCTTCTGGAAGGCGTCGACGAACGGCAGGGACTTCGGCGTGACCGCGACGCCGGGCCCGGAAACCGCTTGGAAGAGCACGCCTTCGGTCGCTCCGTTGGTGTCCTTCCAGAAGGTCGAGTTCGTCGCTTGCGAGGAGACACCAAACATCGGGATGGGCACCTGCTGGCTCTTCCACTGCCCCGTCGGCTGGGTGCCGACATGTGAGATGCCGGTGATCATCACGTCCGGCTTTTCCCCCTCGATCTTGTTGAAGATCGGGGTGAAATCGGTGGTGTCCGGCGAGAAACGGATGTGGTCGAGAACCTTGAGCCCGATCTGCGGCAGGCACTTCTCGTAGCTCGCGTCGAGTGGCGTCGTCCAGGCGGCATCCTCGCTCATGATCACCGCCGTCTTCATCTTCAGGTCCTTGACGAGGAGATCCTTGGCCGCATCGCACACTGCTTGGGCGATGCTCGTCGAGGTGAGATAGCCGTGGAAGGTGTATTTGTTGTGCTCGTAGTCCTTGGCGATGTTTTGAGTGATCACGTCCGAGGCGGCGCCAGGGGTGATCATCACCGTCTTCAGGCGGGCCGCCCAAGGCTCGAGCGCCAGCACGACCTCACTGATGTAGCTCGCGATCACCGCGTTGGCATGATCTTCGTTGACTGCGCGCTGGAAAGCCCGCACCGATTCGGCCGAGGAGGAGTGATTATCGTAGGAGACAATCTCGATCTTGCGCCCGTCGACGCCGCCGGCCGCGTTGATCTCGTCGGCCGCGAGCTGAGCACCGAGCGGAATGGAGGACCCGGCGACCGACTGTGCCTCGGAGATGACGCCGATCCTGATCGGGTCCTTGGATTGGGCATCCGCGGTCGAGCTCGCCGCAAACGCCAGAACGGCCGCGCTTACCGAGAGCGCGGCTTTCATCAAGGGTGCGCGCAAGATGCGCCAATGGGTTAGTTTCATCGCTTTTCCTCCCGGAACCATTTTCGATGCCGCCGCAGTGAATGCCCCTGCACAAACGCTGCATACTCATTCACATCAGGCGTGAAGACCTTATCGAGCGCGACTGTAAAGGGTTCGACCCGAACGGCAAGATCGAATTTCGCCAGTAATCGTCGTCCTTTGGGCTAAGGTTGGGCACGTTTCGGCAAAATACACGGTAATTTGATCGCCGTGCCAACCAGCCCTCGTGAGATCGGAGGCCAAATGAGCGTCGTCGTCGTCGGCAGCATCAATACGGACATCACGAGCTATAGCGAGGTGCTGCCCCGCATTGGCGAAACCGTCATGGGCAATAGCTACGCCATGGAGCTCGGGGGCAAGGGCGCGAACCAGGCCGCGGCCGTCGCGCGGCTCGGCGCCAAGGTCGAATTCGTCGGACGGATCGGCGCCGATGCCTTTGGCGAGCTCGCGCTTGGGCGTCTTGCCGAGTTTGGTGTGTCCACCCGCTACTCGGCGAAGGATCCCGAGAGCGCGACCGGCATCGCGGTCATCGGCGTCGATGCGCAGGGGCAAAATGCCATCACCATCGTTCCCGGCGCCAATTTGCGGCTTGGCGAAAAGGAGCTGCTCGAGGCTCTTGCGTCATTCGAGCGCACCAAGGTGTTGATGCTCCAGCTCGAGATCCCGGTTGCCACCTGCGTCGCCGCTGCGCGCGCCGCACGCGAGCGCGGCGTGATCGTGGTGCTCGATCCGGCTCCCGCGCCTTTGGCGCCTTTACCGGACGAGCTCTATTCTCTCATCGACGTCATCACGCCTAACGAGACCGAAGCGGAGGTTCTCCTCGGTTTGCGACCCCGCACGCTCGAGGAGGCGCGCCGCGCGGCACATGAGCTTGTCGCGAGAGGAGTGCGTGCCGCGATCGTGACCGTGGGAGAGCGCGGTGCCTACGTCGCGAGCTCGCTCGCCGGCGACACGGAAGGTCCGGTCGCTCCCTTCGTTGTAAGGGCCGTGAGCACGGTCGCCGCCGGGGACTGCTTCAACGCCGGACTTGCAGTTGCGCTCAGCGAAGGCAAGAACCTGATGGAAGCTGCGCGCTTTGCCTCGGCCTGTGGCGCGCTTTGCGTGACGAAGCCCGGCTCCGCCGCCTCGGCGCCAAAACGAGAGGATGTCGAGGAATTGCTCGCGGGCACCTGATCTGAAATATGAAACTTCGGAGATCGTTCTTGGTGTCGATGTCATCTTCACGTGACATGAAGGCGAGATCTTGCGGGGATCGAGAGGTCATCGTCATGCGCAAAGCGTCGATGGCGGAGCGGCTTTTCGCGGGTGCCGGCGCCGCGATCGGCTGGTTCGCGCTCGGGTTGCAGCTTCGTCTAGCGATCGGTTTCTCGCTCGCGCACGGCTTCCCGGTCGCGCACGGTCTCGTCGTCTATTTCGGGTTCTTCACCGTATGGACCAATATTCTCGTCGCGCTCGTTCTCACCACTGCCTGCCTTCGGCCTGCCGCGCGCGGGTTTTTCGCGCGCCCGGGGACCCAGTCGGCCGCCCTCGTCTACATCGCGATGGTCGCCATCATTTATTCCCTGCTCTTGCGCCACCTCTGGATTCCCGCACGTGCCCAGCTCATCGCGGACAGCCTGTTGCACGATGTGCTTCCGCCGCTCTACCTCGCTTATTGGATCGCTTTCGTGCCGAAGGGGGAGCTGCGCTGGATCGACCCGATTTATTGGCTCGTTTATCCGGTCGCTTATTTCGTCTACATTCTC
>JAFAQA010000387.1 GCA_019246665.1 Hyphomicrobiales bacterium | reverse complement strand
CCTGCCGATGCGGCTCGAGAGCGGGCGCTGGCATCTCGATCTCGATCGGCTCGCCGCCGCCATCACATCCCGGACGCGGGTGATCGTCATCAACTCTCCCGCCAATCCCACCGGCTGGACCGCGACGGGAGCCGAGCTCGAAGCGATTCTCGCGCTTGCACGCCGACATGATCTTTGGATCGTCGCGGATGAAATCTATGGGCGCTTCGTTTATGGTGCCGCGTCCCGCGCTCCCTCCTTCCACGATTTCGTGGGCGGAGAAGACCGCGTGCTTTATGCTCAGACCTTCTCGAAGAACTGGGCCATGACCGGTTGGCGCGTCGGCTGGCTCGAGGCGCCGGCGGCGCTCGGCGCCACGATCGAGAATCTCGTCCAATATTCGACATCGGGCGTGGCTACATTCGTGCAGCGCGCGGCAGTCACCGCTCTCGAAGAAGGAGAGCCCTTCATCGCGCAGCAGATCGAGCTTGCGAGACGCGGTCGCGAGATCGTGCTCGAAAGCGCGCGTCGAACTAACCGCATTGAACTTGCGGCCCCCGAAGGGGCCTTCTACGCTTTCTTCCGGGTAGCGGGTGTGGCGGATGTCCGCCGCGCGGCGCTCAAGCTCGTGGACGAAGCGAATGTGGGCGTCGCACCCGGCACTGCCTTCGGCCCTGGCGGGGAGGGCTACTTCCGGCTCTGCTTCGCCCGAAAGAGCGAAGATGTCGAAGAGGCGATGCGCCGGATCGAGCATTGGCTCGCGACGCGATCCGGCTGAGCCGTTGTCGTGAACCCGCTGGCCTCAAGGCGAAGCGCCAAGCGTTGCTCTCACTTCTTGGTGGCGCGTCATCCTTTCGGAAAAGCCGGTTCCCGTCTTCCAAAATCAGGCTCGACCGATCACGGCACATCTCGCGCGCGCTTGATCGCGTCGATGCGCTCGTGATCGTCCGGCTGCAAATTGCGGCCCCTTTCCAGGATTTCGAGCGTGTACTCCTCATAGGTGAGGCCGAGCCTTTCGGCGCGCTCGAGGCGGTAAAGCGCGATATCGCGCGAGACTTTCCAGGCGGCCTTATGCGCCTTCCTCCAGCAATAGCGGACGAAAAGATCTCCGACCTGCCACTCCGGCAATTCGTCATCCAAAGGCGGCCCTTGATTATGGCGGTGTAGGGGCTGGATGCTCAACGAACGATCAGGTCTCATATAATTGCCGATCGTATGTTATATTAAACACGTATGACCGACAAGCTCTTCGACAGAGAATTGGGCGAGCGCCTGCGGATCTTGCGTGAGCATCTGGGCCTGAGCCTCGGGGCCCTGGCGGATCGCTCCGGCGTGAGCAAGGCCATGATCGCGCGCGTCGAGAGGGCGCAGAGCAGCGCCACCGCAGCCCTCCTCGGCCGGCTCTGTGCGGGTCTCGGGATCAGGCTAAGCTCCTTGATCGAAGCAGCGGACAGGCCCTCTGAGCCGCTTTCGAGATATCGCGATCAACCCGTGTGGAGGGACCCGAAGACAGGCTATCTGCGCCGCCAGGTCTCCCCACCGGCCGCGTCGAGCGGCATCGAGATCACCTCGATCACGTTGCCGCCCGGGAAGAAGGTGCCTTATCGAGCCTGGACCAAGAATGCTTATCTGCAGCAAATACTGGTGCTGTCGGGCAAGCTCCATCTGCAGACAGGAGGCGAAAGCTTTGTGCTCGGCAAGGGCGATTGCCTCGATTTCGACGTGCTTCGCCCAAACATATTTGAGAATCGCGACAAATCCTTCGCCCGCTACCTGATCATCATCCGGAACAATTGAGAGCGTCGCCTACTGCTCCACGGTGAAAGGGCGGGAACGCCCGCCCTTCCTCCTCCGGCGCGAGACTTCGGCAGCCTCAATAATCCATGCCGGGACCTGCGGCGGGCATGGCTGGAGCCGGCTTCTTCGGGATCTCCGCGACCATGGCCTCCGTCGTGATCAACAGGCCGGCGACAGAGGCCGCATCCTGCAACGCGGTGCGCACCACTTTTGCCGGATCGATGATGCCCTTCTTGAACATATCGCCATACTCGCCGGTCTGGGCATCGAATCCGAAGGCATATTCGCCTTTCTCCTGGATCTTTCCGACGATGACGGAGCCGTCCTCCCCAGCGTTGACGGCGATCTGGCGAACGGGCGCCTGAACGGCGCGCCGAATGATTTCGATGCCCGTTTTCTGATCGTCATTCTCCGGAACAACACGCTGAAGCGATTTGGCAGCGCGCAGAAGAGCCACGCCTCCACCCGGTAAGATACCTTCCTCGACAGCGGCTTTGGTCGCATGCGTTGCGTCGTCCACGCGGTCCTTGCGTTCCTTGACCTCCACTTCGGTCGCGCCGCCAACCCTGATGACCGCGACACCGCCGGAGAGCTTGGCGAGCCGCTCTTGCAGTTTCTCGCGATCGTAATCGGATGTCGTCTCCTCAATTTGTACCTTGATCTGCTGGACACGGGCGGCGATGTCCTTCTTCGAGCCGGCCCCGTCAACGATCGTGGTATTCTCTTTCTCGATGACGATCTTCTTGGCGCGGCCGAGCATCGCGAGCGTCACGTTTTCGAGCTTGATGCCCAGATCCTCGCTGATCGCGGTGCCACCGGTGAGAATGGCGATGTCCTCGAGAATGGCTTTCCGCCGATCGCCGAAACCAGGAGCCTTGACGGCCGCGACCTTCAAGCCACCGCGCAATTTATTGACGACGAGCGTCGCCAGCGCCTCGCCTTCTACATCCTCGGCGATCACGACGAGTGGCCTCGCCGACTGCACCACTGACTCGAGCAAGGGAAGCAGGGTCTGTAGCGACGAGAGTTTCTTTTCGTGGATCAGAATGTAGGGATCCTCGAACTCGGCCCGCATTCTCTCCGCATCGGTGACGAAGTAAGGAGAGATGTAGCCGCGATCGAATTGCATGCCCTCGACCACCTCGAGCTCGGTCGCGAGGCTCTTGGCCTCTTCGACCGTGATCACGCCCTCGTTGCCGACTTTCTGCATGGCCTCGGCGAGGAATTTGCCGATCTCGGGGTCACCATTGGCTGAGATGGTCGCGACCTGCGCGATCTCGTCGTTGCGGGTTATCTTGCGGGCGTTCTTCTTGAGGTCGGCCACGATCGTTTCGACGGCCATGTCGATGCCGCGCTTGAGATCCATCGGGTTCATCCCGGCGGCGACTGATTTGGCGCCCTCCTTGACGATGGCATGAGCGAGCACGGTCGCGGTCGTCGTGCCATCACCTGCCTGGTCGCTTGTCTTGGTCGCGATCTCGCGCACCATTTGCGCGCCCATATTCTCGAACTTGTCCTCGAGCTCGATTTCCTTGGCCACCGTGACGCCGTCCTTGGTGACCCTCGGCGCGCCGAACGACTTGTCGAGCACGACGTTGCGGCCCTTCGGGCCGAGTGTCACGCGAACCGCATTGGCGAGAATTTCGATGCCGTCCAGCATCCGCCCGCGTGCCTCGGTGGAAAACTTGACTTCCTTGCTGGCCATTTTGCCACTCCCTGATGCGAAATCTCCTAGCGGATCGATCTGACGGGTGGTTCCACCCGTCGCCAAAGTCAGTCCGCAATATTACAACTTTGTGGTCGGGTATTTTCCAACAAATGGGGATCGTCTGTCGGAGCCGAGCCACCAGACTCTTCAGGCGGCCACTTTTCTCTTGCTGTCAGCGGTATCCAGGATCCCCAGGATGTCCGCCTCCTTCATGATCACAAGCTCCTGCCCCTCGAGCTTGACCTCGGTGCCGGACCACTTGCCGAACAGCACTCGGTCACCCGCTCGGACATCGAGCGGCACGAGCTTGCCGCTCTCATCGCGCCCTCCTGGCCCTACGGCGATGATCTCACCTTCTTGCGGTTTCTCTTTTGCAGTATCTGGAATGATGATGCCGCCTTTGGTCCGCTCATCGCTTTCGAGACGACGGACGACGACGCGATCGTGAAG
>JAFAQA010000185.1 GCA_019246665.1 Hyphomicrobiales bacterium | reverse complement strand
CCGCGCGCGGCGCGATCAACGGACTGATGGCCGAGGTTCTCGAGGAGCATGTGCGCGAGTATCTGATCGAGGACGGGACCTCGGACGCGGTCTCGCGCGAGGCTGCCGCCGAGGAGCTGATCGAGATCATCCACTCCTATTTGACCTAAGAGGAACGCCGCTTCGGCACTCGTCAGCGCCGCGTCGCCGTGACGGACGAAACGACGATCAGGAGGCCGCCTGCGATCGTCGTCCAGGCCGGGATCTCTCCGAAGAAAAGGTAACCGAAGATGGCCCCGTAGACGAGCACCGTGTAATCGGCCGGTGCCATGCGTCCGGCAGGGGCCAGCGAATAGGCCTTGGCGAGCACGAGGTGTCCGCACACCCCAAGCGTGCCGATGCCGGCGAAGTTGAGAAGGTCGGAGGCGCGCAGAGGCAGCCAGAGCCCGGCGGGACCGAGCGGAATGAGCGCGCTCAAAATCAGCATCGGCCCGATGTTTTGCACCGCGACGATGATCAACGGATGATCGCGCGTGGCGCGCGAGCGCAAAAGCACGAGGGACAGCGAGTAGGTGACAGTTGAGATGAGCACCGCGAGGGTTCCCTCGAGCGCGGCGACCGAGGCGTGCCCCTGGCCGAAATTCGGAGCGACGATGAGCAGCATGCCGAGAAAGCCGATGCCCAGCGCGATGACGAGGGGGCGGCTCACGCTCTCCCGCAGCATGAGCATGCCGAAGAGCACGGTGGTGCAGGGCGAGAGGAGCGAGAGCGCCAAGGTTTCGGCAAGGGGCAAGCGGCCAAGCGCGAAGTAGAAGGTGATCGACGTCGAGACCCCGAGCACGGCGCGCCAGCTATTCGCGATCACCGTCTCGAGGCGTGGCCGGGGCGGGCGCGCGATGGCGATCGCGATGAGGATGGCGAGCGAGCCGAAGACGAAGCGCAAGCAGGCGATCTGCGCCACCGGAAATTGCGCCGCCTGTGCCTTCACCAACGCATCCATTCCGGCCAGCAAACCGACCGAGGTGGCGGCAAGCGCGAAGGCCCCGCTCATATCGGAGCGAGAGGCGAATACGGCAGGGCGCCGAGAAACGGCCGGGAGCGGCAGCCTCGATCGATATTCGGTTCGGGAGTAAAAACGAGCATGGCGGCGACAGCCGAGTTATCTCACGGCTTCGCGCCGGACAAATGCTTCTCCTCCATCCGCGAAGACCTGATCACAGCTTTGTCGGCGGCGTGATGAGAACGAGCAAGGGGGGTTGATGCTTGGCCCTTGACGCGAGCTCCGCAGTCACAGAGCCCACAGCACAGTCAAGACGCGAGCTGTGACCTCTCTGACTCAGTTGTTGAGAATTCAGTGTGTTCACTCTTTAGACTCTTGCGAGTGATTCAAGCCCTAGTGTAGCGTCACCTCGCTCAGCCACGAGATGTCGTGGGTGTTCTTGGTCCACCGAAATCGTCACGTCAGTGACGGCCGCGGAGCCGCGGCCGACGCGGAGAGGATTCCGATTGAAGGAGATGGGAATGTCCTGGGATGGCGAGCGCGTCGAGCTACTTCGAAAGCTGTGGCAGGAAGGGATCAGTGCGAGCCGCATCGCTGCTCAGCTCGGTGCTGGCATCACGCGCAACGCGGTGATCGGCAAAGTGCATCGGCTGGGTCTCGCGGGACGTGCCAAACCCGCTTCACCATCGGCCTCGCCGCGTCCGAGACGCGTGGCGCATCCGCTCGCGACGCAAAAGACTGTCGCGCTGCGCGGCAACACGGTGATGCTGAGAGAGGTCGTCGTCGCCGAGGAGTATGAGCCGGCGGTCATGCCGCAAGCGGTGGTCATCCCGATCTCTGAGCGGGTGACGATCACCGAGCTGCGCGAGAATATGTGCCGCTGGCCGCTTGGCGATCCTTTGACACCGGAATTTCGCTATTGCGGCACGAGGTGCGACCCTTCCGCGTCCTATTGCCTGCCGCATGGACGCATGGCCTATCAGCAAGTGCCGGAACGCAAGCGCGGCTGAGGCTTTGCTTGCATCCGCTGGTCTGCCGCGAAGGCGGAGATCGAGGCTCCTACGCCACATCCCTCCGCCCGCTTCCCGAGATGCGGAAGCCGAGACTTCTAAAGCATGATCCGCAAAAGCGGCCCCCGCTTTTGCGATAAGATCATGCGGAAAAACAAGAAGCTAACCTGACGCTACTGATCTCGTCTAAACGCGTTCTATCGCAGGATCCAGCAGATCGGATGCCCGCCGTCGCGGGTAAGCGCGGATGAGTGAGGATCAGGCGCCCTTGGCGCTGAAGGTTTCGTCGAAACCATAGCCGCCGCCGCGCACGGTGCGGATCGGGTCGCGCAACCCGCCTCTATTGAGCACCTTGCGCAAGCGTCCGACATGCACATCGACGGTGCGTTCGTCGATATAGGCGTCTTCGCCCCAGACCGCGTTCAGCAATTGCTGGCGGCTGTAGATGCGGCCGGGAACGCTCATCAGGAAAGCCAGGAGGTTGAACTCGGTGGGGCCGAGGTGGATTTCGCCGCCGGACCGAAACACGCGCCGCCGCTCGCGATCGAGCTCGAGATCGGCCGCCTTGAAGTGATTGATCGACGGGTGCGGCAAGGCGCGGCGCAGCAAGGCCTTGACGCGCGCGACGAGCTCACTGACCGAGAAGGGCTTCACCACGTAATCGTCGGCGCCGACCACGAGACCGCGCACGCGTTCGGATTCCTCGCCTCGCGCGGTCAACATGATGATCGGCAGCTTGGCCGACGGCTCGCGAAGCCTCAGGCGCCGACACAATTCGATGCCGGAGAGACCCGGCAGCATCCAATCGAGGATCAGGAGATCGGGCACACGTTCCTTGAGGCGCAGATCGGCTTCGTCACCTCGACTGACGGCCTCGACCTCGAAACCCTCCGCTTCCATATTGTAGGTCAAGAGCACGACGATCGCCTCGTCGTCCTCGACGATCATCACGCGCGGCTTCATGCAATGCTCCGCCAGTCGAGGAAGATGGCCGAAGCGCGGTTCATTTGGCGCTCATCGGCTTTTCCAGGCTCGTCATGTCCGCCTTGACGCGCTCGGCCAGAAGCTTGCCGCCGGTCACGAGGTAGTAGACGTTCTCGGCGACGTTCGTCGCATGGTAGCCCATGCGCTCGATGTTCTTGGCGCAGAAGAGGAGATGGGCGCACACGCCGATGTTGCGCGGATCTTCCATCATGTAGGTGAGCAGCTCGCGGAACAGCGACGTATAGAGCGCGTCGATATTCTCATCGTGCTCCCAGACAGCGAGAGCCTTTTCGGAGTTGCGCTCCACATAGGCGTCGAGCACGTCCTTCAATTGGGTGAGCACGAGCTGTGAAAGGTGCTCCACACCTTTGACGAGCTTAGGGGCCTGCACCAGGCCCGTAATGGCGAGCACGCGCTTGCAGATGTTCTTGGCGAGGTCGCCGATGCGCTCGAGATCATGCGTCACGCGGATCGCCGCGATCACCGCGCGAAGATCGACCGCCATCGGCTGCCGGCGCGCGATCGTCAGCACGGCCTTTTCCTCGAGCTCCTGTTGCAACGCGTCGAGCTTCGTGTCGAGCGCGATCACCTCATTCGCCATCGCGGGCGATTGGCGCACGAGGGCTTCGATGGCGCGGGCAGTCATCGATTCGGCTAGGCCGCCGAGCTCGGCAACGCCCCGGCTCAAAGCTTCCAGATCGACGTCGAACGCCCGAACGATGTGATCCGCCATTTTGGGTCTCCGCATCATGATCCTCGAGCAGAGCTTTCTGAGGATCGGCTGCGAGCATCCATCCCAAGCGCCGATGTTCGCATCAAACGCAAAAGAGTGATTATAACGCAACCGTGACAGTAGGATGACACATTAGCGCGTGTCGCGCGAGGCGCCTGTCGACTTGATCTCGAACCACGCCCCGCCCTGCTGGTTCATCTTTTGTCTTTTCGCGTGATGTTGTCGCAAAACTGGAGGCACTTTTGCGGATCATGCTCCAGGTGACTCTCCGCCTTGCGGCTTCGGGAACACCACCTCGAAGCTTGCGCCCGCGCCGAGCTCGCTGCGCACCAGAAGCCGCGCCTTGTGCCGGTTGAGAATATGCTTCACGAGCGCCAGCCCGAGCCCGGTCCCTCCCTTCTGCCGGCTCTCGGCGACGTCCACGCGATAGAAGCGTTCGGTGAGCCTCGGCAGGTGCTCGGGCGCGATTCCCGGCCCGTAATCGCGCACCGTCACGCTCGCGGCACGTTCGCCGTCGACGAGCGCAACGTCAACGCGCCCACCGGACTGGCCGTATTTGACCGCGTTCTCGATGAGATTTTCGAAGACGCGGATGAGCTCGTCGCGGTCGCCCGTCACCAGCACGCGGTTCGCGCCTTCGAGCACGATCTTCGTGCGGCATTCGAGGGCCAGAGGGGTGAGCGTGTCCACGACTTCGCTGAGCACGCTGTCGAGGCGCACATCCTCCGTCGGATGCACGTGTTCCTTGAGCTCGATGCGCGACAAGGAAAGGAGATCATCGATCAGGCGCGACATGCGTCGCGCCTGCTCGCGCATGATGGCGAGGAAGCGCGCTTGCGCGGCCGGATCGTTCTTGGCCGGCCCTTCGATCGTCTCGATGAAGCCGTAGAGCGAGGCAAGCGGCGTGCGCAGCTCATGGCTCGCATTGGCGACGAAATCGACGCGCATGCGCTCGAGCCGCCGCGCCGCCGTCACATCGCGAAACAACATCACGATCTCGATCGCGGAGCTCGTGGCCCCGGCTGGCGCCGCATCGAACCTCACCGGCGTGGCGCGCACCTCGAAGCTGCGTTCGACCGGCACTTTCTCATGGAACTCCGTCTCGGCCACCGCGCCCTCGCGCAGCACGCGCTCGACTGCGCTCACGACCTCGGGCGAGCGCACGGCGAAGCTCAAAGGGCGACCGATGCCGAGCTGTGGCAACGCCGCCTTCGCCTGCGCGTTGAACATCGTCACATTGCCCTGCGCGTCGAGCACGACGACCGGATCGGCGAAACCGGAAACGATTGCTTGAATTCCGGCCCGCACGTTTTCCTGCGAGAGTGTCATCTCGGCCGCCATCTGGCGCTGGGCACGCGGACGCGCGAGGGCCGCGACGGCGATGACGATCGCGCCGACGAGCGCCGGCAAAAGGAAAGGCGCGCCGCTGAGGGCAAGCACGCCAGTGATGAGCAGGGTGGCCGCCAGAGCGCCGACAGCGGCATTCCCGCGCCATCGGCGCGCGGTCGGGACTTGTGTTTCCTGTTGCGTGGCCGCGACCATGTCGAACGCTGTCCCGAGGACGATGCTTCGATTCCGTCTCTTAGAGCATCATGCCTTTGAATCGAATCACATCATACTCTCGTTGATTGATTAAATGTGACCGCTTGCAGAAACAGGGCTTCGCCGGGGATCGGCTCTAACACCTCGAGGCAAGCGTTCCCGCCGGACCTGCGCTTACAGCTTCACCGTATAGCCCACCTCGAGCGTGCGGCGGCGCGGCAGCTCGAACCGATCGACGGCCCGCTCGGCATTGCGAGCGAGGAACGCGAACACGTGAGCCGTAAGATCGCGGAAACCGCCGATCCCTTCTGGCGCGAGGATGCGCTCATGGCCGATAATGTAGACCGCTTCCTCCGGCTCGAGCCCGGCCCGGCGCAACGCCGGCGCCAAGATCGAGGGGACGTTGACGACCTGCATGTAGCCGTAGCGCAGATCGACTCGGATCAGCCTCTCGTCAAGGGTCGTGAGCACGACCCGCTCGCTCGCCGGAACGCGCGGTCGCGACGCGATCCACACCGAGGCGATGACGACCTTCTCGAAGCTCATGTCGAGAAGCTCGTAAAGCCGGGCGAGCGCGACCGGCGCCATGGCGCCCGCCCGCGAAAGGAAAATCGCAGGACGGGACGAGCGGAAATTTGTGGCGCGCGCCTCGCGTCGGGCGAAGGCGTCGAGAGGCTCGGAAAGCCGCATCTGTTCTTCGACCACGCGCTGAACACCCCGTCGCCAGCTTGCCATCAGGAAGATGATCAAGAAGCCGATCGATAGGGGCAACCAACCTCCATCGCGAATCTTGCTCAAATTGGCGAGGAAGAAAGGGACGTCGACCGCAAGCAGCCCGGCGCCGAGCGCGTAAACGAGAGGCGGGCTCCATTTCCACGCGCGGCGTATCTCCGCGACCAAAAGGATCGTCGTGGTAATCATGGCGATCGACACCGCGATGCCATAGGCGGAGGCCAGGCTGTCCGACGAGCCGAAGCCGATCACGATGCCGAGCGTGCCAATGCCGAGGAACATGTTGACGCGCGGCACGACGACATGCGCCTGGGTGTGCTGAGACGTGTAGCGCATGCTCATCGGCGGCAGGTAGCCGATCTCGACCGCCTGTTTCGCCAGGCTGAAGGAACCCGTGATGATCGCCTGGCTCGCGATAATGGTGGCCGCCGTTGCCAGCAGCACCGTCGCGTTGCCGGCAAATTTCGGCGCAAGCTCGTAGAACGGATTGGCGATGGCGTGCGGATCCGAGAGCACGAGCGCGCCCTGGCCGAAATAGTTGAGCATGATGGCGGGCATGGCGACGTAGAGCCAGGCATGC
>JAFAQA010000041.1 GCA_019246665.1 Hyphomicrobiales bacterium | reverse complement strand
CCCGCTCCCGGGCAAGCGCGGGGCGTGCAAGTGGACATCAAGCCCGATCGTCTCGGGCTTCGTTATCCAGTCGAGTTGGGGCTTGCCGGCGACGTGAAGGCGACACTCCAGGCGTTGCTGCCGCTCCTCGAACACAAGAGTGCTCGCCCCTTTCTTGATGAGGCGCAGCGGCGAATGGCCGATTGGAACGAGTTGCTGAACCAGGTGGAAAGTGTCGAGCGGTCTCCCTTGCGGCCGCAAATGGTGATCAGGGCGGTGAGCGATCTTTTGGCCGATGACGCCGTGATCTCGCTGGATTGCGGAGCCAACACGCATTTCGCGGCGCGTTGCCTGCGGCTTCGCGCCGGACAGCGGCTCACGGGCACGGGGATGCTGGCGAGCATGGCCTCCGGATTGCCTTTCGCGATTGCCGCGAAGCTCGCCTTCCCGCATCGCCAGTCTGTCGCCATTGTGGGTGATGGCGGCTTTTCAATGTTGATGGCGGAGCTCGCCACCGCGGTCTCGAATGACCTCCCCGTCAAAATCATCGTCTTGAGGAATGACAGCCTCGCGGAAGTCAAATTTGAGCAAAAGCAAATCGGCAATCCGGAATACGGATGCGCTCTTGCGCCCATCGATTTCGTCTCCTTTGCCAAGGCCTGCGGCGCCGATGCCTTTCGCTGCGATCATCCGCAGGAGGTCCGCCCCGCGATCCGCGCGGCATTGAGCTCGCCGCATATTGCGATCGTGGAGGCCGTCGTGGACGCGAACGAAAAGCCGGAGAAACCCGACGAGCTGAGAGCGTGAGGCAGCGGTGGAGAGAAGGCGACCCCAACCGAAGCGGCGGCCTTGCTCGACATCATTCCAAAAGCTGGTCGGAAAGCTGGTCCTGAAGCCACGGCACCGCGAGTCCTCACGGCGCCGCTGCCTCACACATGCACGTTGCCATAGGCGAGCTCGCCGCCATCTTCGTAATGGCGAAACGCGGCGAAGGCCAGCCAGGCATAAAACACGACAACCGCAGGCATAACCAGCCAGCCGGGCAAAGGGCCGATCGCTGCATTGCCGATCCAGTCCGTAAGGGAAAAACCGAGCTCGGCTTGGCCAGCACCAAGTTGAAGCTTCGCGGAAGTGATCTTCAAGAGCCAGGCCAACAAGAGAATGACGAAGAGCCAGCAGTAATTCCGCCGCAGGCGACGTGACATCGCCTGCTCGAGACTGATCAGGAATTTCGGCCGGCGCAAATCCTCCCCCAGAACCGTTGCCCAGCCTTTCTCGACCTCTTTTTCCGGCGACAGGACTTGCGCGTAGTAATTGCGCTCGAGGCGTCGCACGCGGGCGCGGTAGACGTCAAAAAAACGATAGCGCCGTGATTCGATGACGAGCAAGAGAAGCACGAGCACCATGGCGAACAAGACGACGCCGTGATGGGCGCTCGGTGTCGAAAGCGATACCGAGAGCATAGCGCCGACGACCGTGATCGCCCAATTCGTCGTGCGATCAATGCGATCGCGCCATCCCGCCATGCGAGCGATCTCGGCGCGGTGATAATGTGCAAGCACCGTTATGAATTCGCCAGGCGTTGACGGAAAGACCGGCGCGGGGAGTTCGGGACGTTGGTCCGCCGGAGGGCTCCAACTCGTCTTCGTGTCCATCGCTTTCCTCCCATGGAAGGAGCGATCTTTCGGTTCGACCTGTCGGCAACCCATATTATCCGTGTTTGACAGCCTAGTCTAAAGCTTGGTCCCGAAGAGCCTGAACCAGTTTCGAAAAAGATCATGCTCGCTCGACAAGTTACCACGTTGGATTGCAAGTGACAGCGTTTCGTGGCGAGCGCGACGCGTGATTTGCTGCGACAAAATAATATGTATCTATTTGCAACGCCGGACCATGGCTGAAAACGAACTCGGAAAGATTTTCGCAAAACCAGGGAGGATCACAATGGCAGAGAGCGTGTACAAGGTGATCGAGATCGTCGGCTCGAGCTCTGATTCTTGGGAAAAGGCGGCGAATGCTGCCATTGAACGGGCTGCCGAGACCTTGCGGGATCTTCGCATTGCCGAAGTTGTTGAGCAGGACCTTCAGCTTAGGGATGGCAAGATCGAAGCCTATCGAACCAAGCTCAAAATCTCGTTCAAATTCGAGGAGGGCCGCGACTGAGCTTTTCGTCAGTCACGATGCGCCGAGTCCACCGCCCACCCATCCAGAACTGCCGCGCGTCTGAGTGGCCGGTCGTCTCTGCGCGAACGCGTTCGAAGGAGGCGGGTCAGGGGTGGGTGAGGGTTGTTACCAGCGACGACGCCAACCCCAT
Source organism: Hyphomicrobiales bacterium (assembly GCA_019246665.1). Classification (GTDB taxonomy): domain Bacteria; phylum Pseudomonadota; class Alphaproteobacteria; order Rhizobiales; family Beijerinckiaceae; genus GAS188. Next base: position 11,876 of record JAFAQA010000041.1, on the reverse strand, counting down.
CCACCGCCGCCTCTCAAGAGCCTCACGATGAGCAGGAGCACGATCGCGCCGATGGCGGCGTTGACAATCAAGCCGACGAGCCCGGTTCCGAGATGAAAGCCGAGACGGGGGATGAGTCGATCCCCGATGAACGCCCCGATGAGCCCGACGATGATGTCGCCGATCAGCCCAAAACCGGCTCCTCGAACGATCTGGCCGGCGAGCCATCCGGCGATCAGACCAACGACCAGGATGACGAGCAAGCTTTGGCTGGAGAGATACATCTGAGCTCCTCGGGACAAATTGTGCCAACATCAAAGGATCGAGAGCAGGTGCCTCATCAAAAGAGTTAATGCCCTCGGAGAAAGCCGGCAAGCTTGCTCCTGATCTGGCTGTCGGGGCGATTGGACGGGCCTTGTGCTGCGCTTGTGTAAGGGGGCAAGTTTGCGGATCATAGGCTGGCTCGAGGTAACGGCCGACATTGTGCGCGAGCGAAGGCTGAGGAAATGGGCGCGAGCCATTCCGCTATTTACCGCGTCAACGCCTTTAACACGGCGGTGGCCTCGGAGAACCGCATTCACGACGATGAGACGGCGAAACGCTTCGGTTTTCGCGGCGGCCTCGTGCCTGGAGTTGAGGTTTACGCCTATATGGCCCACCTGCCGGTCGCACGCTTTGGCGCGACCTGGCTCGAGCGAGGCGGCATGGAATGCCGGTTTCTGAAGCCCGTTTATGACGGCCATGTCGCGACCGTGACCGCTGACGAGGAGGGTGGTCGGCTGTCGCTTCGCGTGGAAAGTGATGGCGAGCTCTGCGCGAAGGGAAATGCCTGGGTTCGCGAGACAGAGACGAACCCGCCCTCCCCCGTAATCTCTGCGCCGATCACGCCGCCGCTTCAGCGTCCAGTGGCAAATGAGACCTCGCTTGCGACCGGAAAGACGCTCGGCATCGAACCCGTGGTGATCGAAGAAGACATGCTTGCGCAATATCTTTCCGATATTCGAGAGAGGGAGGCTCTCTACATACGCAGGAAGCTCGTTCATCCCGGACAGCTTTTGCGCCTCGCCAACCAGGCACTGCTGCAAAATGTGAAGCTCGGCCCTTGGATTCATGTCGGCAGCCGTGTCGAGAATTTTGCGGCGGCGCGGCTCGGCGATCGCCTGGCTTTCAATGCGCGCGTCACCTCCAATCACATGCATAAAGGGCATGCCATGGTCGAGCTCGATGCTGAGCTCGTTGCCAATCACCAATCCCTCATTGCGCAAATCTGGCATCTCGCGATTTGGCGGCCGCGTCAGGTCGCAGAGGCAGAAGCTTCTGAATCGAGTCGCTCGTGAAATTGTGAAGACGGTTCTCGCAGTGCTCACGACGGCACCAGCGACTCAACGTTCTCAGGAGTGGAACTCTGCTTGAATCGAGGCGTTATGTCGCGCAGGGGGTCAAACCCCCAGGGCGACCGACGGCACCCGTCGGTTTTTCGAGCTCCAAAGAGACCGACAACCATTTATGGGAGGTGATCCGTGCGCATTCCCGTCATCGTTACCGCACTCGCCCTTGCCCTCGCCACGGCATCTTGCGCAACGCAAAGCGAAAGCACCGTTGGCGGAGCTGTCGTCGGCGGCGCGGCAGGAGCAGCTGTGGGTGGCCCGGTCGGTGCGGTCGTCGGCGCTGGGGCCGGCGCGGTTGTGGGCGGAACGGTGCATCGCCACCGCTACTATCACCGGCACTATCGGCACTACCGGCATTATCATCATCATCACTGACACGCGCACTCTCGAGCGTGGTGGCCTTCGAAAGCGGTCGAGCTCGGCCGCTTCTCGGAGGCGCGCGGCATTCGCGCGTGAAGGCCGGTTTGAGTAGAGCAATCGTCTTCAGGGCCGGTCGCCTTCCCGCCGACCATCGGAAGCCAGGCAGCTTCTCGACAAATGACGTTATGTTCTTGTTCGCGGCAGGTGATCGCGACTGTGCCTTAGCTCGCACTTGCTTGCCGCGGGCGCTCGAGATGGGCTAACTGATTTTTGTGAGGCGCAGATCTCGCGAGGAGAGCCGAGATGACCGACCCAGTTCGCACCGTTGAAGAACCGACGCGAAAAACCACTGTGCGCGCCGTGAGCGATGATGCAACCGCGAGGCCCGTGGCCGCCAAGGCAAGGAGCGGCGTCCGCAGCCCCGCCTTCGTCGAGCTTGTCCAGGCCGAGGACGACACGGTCGGCCTTCTTGCTTATGCGCTTTACAAGCAGAACAAGCGCGATTGGCTCGCGAGCTTTTTGAAGGAGCACGACCGAGAAGCGACGGAAGGAGAGGTCGAGGCCTATCACCTCGGCGAGCGCACGCCGCGGCGCGTCCTGACTTATCGGCGTCTCGCGGTGGATGTGCTCGCGAAGGACCCGGGTGGACGCGAAGGCGAAGGGCTCGCACTTCATTACCCCGGGACTTCCGCGGCCGGCCGACGGGGCCAGACCGGGATTGCCGACGCGATCCTGGCGCGCAGTTGGTCGGCCGCTCTTGTCGCGGTGCTTGCCGTCATCGGCTTGGCGGCCGTGGCGATCCTTGTTCTGTCACTTGTGAGCCCTGGAGTGCTCCACGCGATCACGCCCTGATCCACCGCGGCCGCCCGGCCCTCGTGCCGGCGTTTTCCGTTCTCACTCCGGCAAGCGCATGATGTCGAGCGCATAAGGGGCAAGCGCGACGCAGCCCCGTTCGATTTTTTGCAGCATTGGCGTCAGAAGCTCCACGCTGATTGGGCGAGCGGAAACCGATGCGCCAGCGCTCGGCTTTGAAGCGCCATCCGCTGGCGGCGTATCACAAGCGCCGCTCATGATGTTGCTCACAGCTTCGTAGGCCGAGAGCACCGCGGTCCAATCGGAAAGCGAGAGCTCGAGCGCCAGGACGCCGCGATGAACCTGCCATGCTTCAGTGCTCAATTGCGCACCACGCGAGCGGTGACGAGTCTCGAGGTAGTTTCGTGCGATGGTGCGGGCCTGCAACAATTCAAGGCAAACAAACCGCAGTGCTGCCCGAGACTCGACAGTCAGGCTGCGTGGGGCTTCGACGGCTTCTGCCTTGGGCCTTGTGGCGAACCACAGCGACAGAGAGGAAACAAGGTCCCTCGTGTCACGACCCGTAACCGCGATCGGCGGTATGGATAGCTTTGATCGCACGCACACCCCGCAAATCGTTCCAGACTAATCGACCGCCTCCCACGACCTTGCCGATCACCTAATGTCATGCTTACGGGAAAATAAAACTCTTTCGGCATTCCCCGCAGAAACTTTTTGCAATCTTTTTCGAGCCAGCGCAACAACTTAGTGGTTGTATTGTCAATTGTGTGGCTAAGCCTATGGTATTGCTTCGATCGAAATGCCTTGATTTGAGGTTTTACTTCATCCCTCAGACTTATTTCTAGCAAAAGTTGCATCCGAGGCGGGCGCGGTGCAGCTTGGCTACCAGGAGCGCCGGCCAGCTCATCTTGCTTCTCAGAAGCGATCTGTAATTCCGTGTGACCGCCCGATATCAAATCGAGCGGGGCGCGAGGCTTCGTGGAGGAGGCTTCGGCACCCGCGCCTTTTGGCGAACCATGTGCGAGGGTGCCGGTCAGCGAGCCTCCCAATGAGGGACGGTTCACACGGCCAAGCTGGCGGTAGCCGTTGCAGAACCTGCCTCGTTTGGGATGCGGAGGTGGCGTGCGACAAGAGAGCGCGACAAGAGAATTGAAGCGGCCTTCTGGCACGAAAAGAACAACGCCCAATTCGGAATTCGTAAAAAAGGGATCTGATTTTTCTCGGTTTTTGGGCCCATACCGACGCCGGCTCGAAATGTTGCTGCTGACCGTTCCACAGTCGTCGAGAAGAAACGTCTAGGTAGTCGCCTTGTCTAACTGCGGATCGAATCGACTATCAACATCAGCCGTCTCGCATTCCAAGAAAATAAGCAGGTGGTCCCTATTGTTGTGACAATCACCTCGCGCATTGTTGTTGGTCGCAACTTTTGGGCGAGGCAAATTGTCACAAAAATGCAACTCCTTCAGAGTAAAATGCTTGTTGGTATTTAAAATCGTTAGAATTTAGTCTTTTCGGCTCCGAACCGCCTCCCTTTAGACGCCGAAGCCCACTACATCAATGCAACGTATTCAGGCGCGTTGCGTTATGGGTCGGATGCCTTCGCAAAAATCGATCTGTCCCATCACGTGTGTTTCACCATGCTTTCGGTCGGACCCGACGTGCGGTGTTCGGCCGGCGAATGTAATGAGCTTAATTATCGGGTTCGATCGCTTGGCGGAGGGGGCAGATGGGGAAAAGGGCGAGTTGCTGATAACGGCCGGTACGGGTCCTGCGTTCTCTCCCACTATTCCAACTCTTTGTCTGAATATGAGGCGCCAAGATGCGAGATACGGCTCAAAATGGCTCGAATGCGAGTCTTACCTGGCCGGCGGTGGAGCGTCGACGCCCACAGCTTCGCGCGGTTTCTTCGAGCGAAGTGGAAAGCGCCACTCGAGGGGACGCATGCGCGCAGACGAGGTCTCGCGTCACCACGGTGCTGGTGGGCCCTAACAACCTATTTCTCGAGGGCGTGAGGCATATTCTCGACAAGACCGAATTCCGGGTCGTAGCCGTCAAAGCCAAGGCTGAGGATTGGATGCGACGGCAGGCGCAAGCGCCAGACGCCGTCCTGTTCATTTTGGATGGAGCGCGTGAGCCCGAAGCGGCCGGGCGTCAAATCGAGCTCTTGAAGCAGCGCCATCCGGACGCCTTCGTGACCGCGTTGATTGATTCAAATCGGGTCTCCGATTTCGCGATGCTGTTCCAAGCCGGTGCCAAAGCCTGCCTTGCGAAAGGAGTCTCGAGTTCCGTCTTTTTGAAGTCGCTTGAGTTGGTCATGCTGGGCGAGACGCTCCTGCCTGCGAGCATCTTGTCGTCGATGTGCGCCCGCCTCGAAATTGAACCGGTCGCTATGCCAGCAAGTGCCACCCCGGCGCGTCTCTCGGCCCAAGAAGAGCGAATTCTCGGCTATCTCGTCCAGGGACATTCCAACAAGGCCATTGCTCGCGAGCTTGGGATCACCGACGCCACAGTGAAGGTCCATGTGAAGGCGATCCTGAAGAAGATTGGCGCTCAAAACCGGACGCAGGCGGCGATTTGGGCGACACGCAACGCCGGCTTCGACCGGTCTCGTCGCGAAAGCGTGGCAGCTTCAGCTCCCGTATCGCCTACGGCGGCGCCATCAGAGGGGGTAAGCGTTCCTTCGCCCATGCCGGCTGAGAATCACGAGCCGATCCACCAGAGCACAGAGCTCAGGCCGGACAACAGTGAGGAATCCAAGGTGATCTCGCGCGCAAGCTTTTTGCGCCAGGCGAGCGCTTGGCGTGCCGCGCGACGTGTTTCCGAGGATGAGGAACGCAGAGACGCGCTCGCCGCCAAGATCAACCATCTGCGAGGGTTGCGAGAGGCAGGCGGCTTGCAAGTCGGTTAGAGCATGATCCGCAAAAGTGACCCCAGTTTTGCGACAAGATCATGCGGGAAATCAAAAGGATAACCCGCCACTATCTCATCCGAACGCAACCTCGCGGGCGAGTTGCGGGACCTCATTGCGGCATGATCTGAAGAAAAACAGGACCCCGCCGACCTGTCATCGTAAGGGAGTCGGCGAGGCCCTGGGCCACGGCATGATGGGGGGGCATTCGAACCGTGGCTGCCCGTAGAGACTCGTGCTTCGCGCAAATTATTCCGCGACCTTCAAAATAAATTTGCGCGAGTGATGTTGCGGCGCGCTCGCTTCGAACATGCCGATCTTTTCCGTATGCGCTCGGCTTGCCGCTTTGCGTTGAAATCCCATCATGATCTACTGTGTCGAGGGCATAATTCGGAACCCGGTTCCGCCACCAACGGTCAGGCTCCAAGGTATCGACGATGGGAATAGCCCTCTACGGCCTGATCGCGTTCATGATCATTTTCAGCGGCGCGATGGTGGGCTTCCTCCTTGGTCGCCTCATGCCCGAGCATTATCGCCAGGATGCGACACGCCGAATTGTCCAAACTTCGATGGGGATGGTGTCGCTGCTCTCGGCATTGGTCCTCGGCCTCTTGGTGGCGACCGCTAAAAACAAGTTCGATACGACCAACAAGCAAATCGAGGAGTTTGCCGCAAATCTGATGTGGCTCGATCGAGAGCTCATCAACTACGGTGAAGATGGTAAGGCGATCACGCCTCTCCTCAAGCAATTCGCTTTGTCGAAGCTCGCGGCGAGCTGGCCGCAAAATGCGGAGCCCCGGCCGGGAGCTGACGCTCTGCCTTCTTGGCGGCTGCTCGAGAACGTGCAGCAAAAGGTTCGCGCCTTGGCGCCGCAAACGGACGCTCAGCGCTCAGCGCTCACGAATGCGCTGGAAATCACAAACGAGCTGAACAAGACGAGCTGGCTCCAAAGGGCGCAGGAATCAGGCCATGTTCCCCATCCTTTCATCTTCATTCTCGTCGGCTGGCTGTGCCTGTTGTTCGTGAGTTTCGGTCTCTTTGCGCCTTACAACATGCTCGCCGTGGTCGCGCTTCTCATCTGCGCCGCATCGCTTGCCGGCGCCCTTACGTTAGTCGCGGATATGGACCGGCCCTTCGAGGGCTTCATCACCATCTCCTCACAACCGCTCCAAGACGGGCTTGCGGTGATCATGTCTCCATAAGGCGCAAAGTCAGCGCTTGTTCCGGTGAGCTGTGGGCCGGGGCCTGACGTTACGTTGCGCTCGCTCAGATCGAGAGATGGATCGGCGTTGCCCTTTCCATCTCCGTCTGTTGGCGACAAGGTTCTTTCAGTCTTGATCTGAGCCGGAGGGCTGCTCTTCGGCTGGCGCCTTCGGCTTGGCGTGTCTCGCCTTTTTCGCCGGGTGCTTCGCCTTCTTCTTCATTGCTGATTTCGCCGGCGTCGCTGGAGCCGTCGGTTCGACGCTCGGAGATGCCGGCGCGGGTGCCGGCGTTGTCTGAGCAAGTGCCGACCCGGTGAAAAACATCGCGCCAAGCAGCGCGGAACCTATCTTGTTGATCATTTCACCTCTCCTCATCTCGCCCTTCACTTGAAATTAGCACGCAACTTGTGAGCCGGATAGCCATTGGCAAGTGATCAGGAGCGAAGGAGCGTTACATATCAGCAACCATAAGCACGTTTTGCGAATACACCTCTCGGACCGGTTCGATCAGAAGGCACGCGGATTGCACTGCCGAGCTCCGAGCTGATTGATCTCTGGCCAACGAGGGAGAGGAGCATGAATTTTCTGGAGCTGGTCTTTACGGTTTGTGCCATCACCAATGCCCATCGGTGCGAGGACAAGTACATCGCCTTGCAAAACGATACGCCTTTAACAGCTTGCGTCATGCAGGCGCAGCCCACCTTGGCCCAATGGGCCAATGCCAATCCTGATTGGACGATCAAGGGATGGCATTGCGATTATTCGTCGAACAGGAAAGAAAAAATCTAGCAGGCCGCGGGCTTAGACGGGAAGCGCCGTCACCATGGGCTGCTCCATAAAGGGTTTCCACTTTCTCGGTTACGCGCATAAGGAAATTCACCGAATGTGGCGAGTCGGGCTCCCCGCATTGGTCTCACCGGCTGCGGAACCGGAGGTCGATTCAGGCGTTGCTCCGACGCATCAAGTCACTTTGCCCCGCTTGCGAAGGGAGCGGGGCTTTTTTGTGCGCAACCCCGATTACGGCTTCGCATTAACCTCGATCGCGCGTCGACGACGGATTGACCGTTCCCGCCTCTGAGACGATGCGCAAACGCGCGCGGCGTTTGAGATGCAGTTGCGGCTCAGGGTCGGGCTCGCCCGCTTCATTGGCGCGTTCCGCAAGATCATGCCACCTCGCCGCCATGGCAACGAGCATTGCTCGATCGCTCGGATTCGCGATGACATCCGCCAGGGCCAGGCACTCCGTTGCGCTCCGGCGGTAGCGTTTGGCTCTACCCATGGCACACCCTCCAACGGCCGAACGTCAGGTGAGCGCGTATGTTCCTGCACGCTGCGACGTATTCGCCAGCATTGTGCCTTTGTCGTTCACAACATCTTAAAGTGCGGGCAGGGGCAGGCCGCGTCTGTAAAGGTGTGGACGAGCTTGCTCAGCTCACCGAAAGGGTAGGCATGGATGGGTGCTTGCGATGAGCATAGATGGTCGTGAATTCGGCGCTTGGCGGGCAATAGCCGAATTTCGTGAGGGCGAAATTGTCATTATGAGGCAAGCTCATTGCGTTTTACGCAAAGGACATCTTGGTGGCGGGAAGTAGATAATGCGGGGCGCCAATGCGGGGCGCCCGTGTTGAGGCGTGCGGGCTCAGGCGGCCTTGCGCATCGGTGCTTTTTGCCCGCGCCGCGCCAGCCGTCGTTTGATCGAGGACCACATCGCGCGCATTTCGTCGGCCGCCGCGCCTGACGGATGCCACTCCGTGACGCCGAGGCCGGCTCGCGCAGCTTCCTGGAAGTCCACACGCGTGAGGATCAACGGCGTGATCAAGCCGCCCAGCGCCTCGAGTGCTTCCGCCCCTTGTTGAACGCGCGTCGTCTGTTGTGCAGGAGGGCACTGATTGAGCACGAAGACATAATCGGCACGATGCTGCCTCAGCAGCTTGCGCGTGGTCTCGCTCGCCCAAAGGTCGAATGCATTAGGGCGGGCGGGGATGATGTTGAGGTCGGCGAGCCTCATGGCCGCGATGGCAGCGGGACCTTCGACACCCGGCGTATCGATGATGGTGAGGGTGAAGCCGTTTTCCTCAATGGACGCAAGCGTCGAGGCAAGCCGGCCCGCGGTGACCGCCTGCACGCCTGGCTCCTCCTCACCGCGCATTTCCGCCCAGCTCATGAGCGAGCGCTGGGGGTCCATATCGAGCATGTAGACGCGTTCTCCAGCCTGCATGGCGGCGACCGCCAGAGAAGTTGCGAGGGTGCTCTTACCCGAGCCGCCCTTTTGCGTGACAAAAGCAATCGTGCGCATGAAATCCTCCGTCCCTCATCGCTGTCCGATTTTCGGAATTCGCCCGAGACCGCGTGGTTAATGACTCGTCAAGAATTCGCGATAATCTTTAATGAACGGTTAACCCTAGAAAAATTGAAGCCCGGCGAGCGTGCACAACCGAGTCAAAATGTGAATTGGCTAATATACATTTGCGGGTCGTCGCGCGAGGGCGCTGGAGCATAGCCGTCAAATACGTTGCTGTCCGCTTGCGGTATTCATCCTTCGACTTCGGTCTCCGGCCGATCATCGCCCCGCGATACTTCCTCGTGCCACCGCCCTTCTTGATCTTCATAAACTATTCCGGTCTCGGCTCCTCCGACGACCTGCTCGGAAGCGGCGCGCTCCGCGGCCTGGCGTGCGAGATCATGCGTCGGGTAGGTCTCCGAGATGGTGTCGCCGACCCGATAGGCCCAGCCGCCGTCGTGCTCGATGATTTTATAAATGATCTTCGTCATGAGGCTTCTCCTTGCAGGCAATGCGATCGGTTCCGGCTAGAGATCGTTGGGGCGCTTTTTACCTCGCGGATTCCGAGGTCAGCGCAAGCACCGATGAAAAATCGCCATGCTGTTCGCTTAGCGCGAGCACAGCATTCTCGAGCGCACGCGCCCGCGCCGATCCAAGCGCTGGTGCCGCGTATTCGCGGTATTTGGTAATGATCTCCTTTTCGCCGAGCGGGGCCTCGGGACCGCCGCGCGCATTGAGGGTGCCGGATCGAAGCCGCCGTCCATCATTCAACACAAGGGTCACGTCGCCAAGCCGGCTTTTGGGGAAATTCCGGTTGTAGGTCTCGCTCTCCTCAACCGACGTCAGTGCGACGAGCCGGCTGATGCGTTCATCGCGAAGCGAAGCCTCGGAGAGCTCACCGACGCCGAGCCGCCCATTCACCAAAGCCGCGGCGACGGGAAAGGCGATCGCGTATTGCGCGATGGGGCTGGTTGTTGGCATGTGACGGAAGAGCCGCGAGGCTTCATGAAAAGTAGTGAGCTCGATCGCGGCGATCTCTTCATGTGTGACGCCATGGTCGGCGCGTAAATTGAGCGCGCCCTCGATCAGGGCATGTACCCAGCGGCAGATCGGATATGGCTTGATATAATGCTGCAGGATTCGAAAATTCTCGCCGAGATCATCCCAGAGCCTTGAGATCTCCTCGCCTTCGACGGTGATTGCCGGGGCGCCCGTATACCCGCCTTCCGCGAGAAACACCGCGGAAGCTCCGGCAAGCGCACCGAAGGCGGAGCCGTCATGCAGCATTGTCGGATGGTCGATCACTCGCATCATCTGGCTGCGCGGGCCATGATACTCGGCGATGCCGAGGGCGTCGCGCAATTGCTCGGCGCTCAACTTTCTCAGGCGGGCGCCGAGCGCGGCCACGGCGAGCGCGTTCCACGCACCCGAGCTGTGATAATCGCTCACCGTCATATGCAGCGCGATGGCGGCTCGTGCTCCCACTTCGTAACCGATGACGAGCGCCGCGATCGCCTCGTCGGCGCGAAGCGGAGGCACCGTCTGCGCGAAGGCGAGAAGTGCCGGCACCACCACCACACCCGTGTGCCCCTTGCTCGGATTGTAGCCGTCATGAGCATCAAGATTGTCGATCTGAGTGGCGGCCGCGAATACCGCGCCGGGCACGCTTGCGCTTTGAGCATCGAAGAGCATTTTGGCGGCCGGTCCTTGTGGTCCCGCGCCGTAAAGTCGAGTGGCCGCCTCGCGAGCGATCCGCGCGGGCTTCATGTCGCGCGCAGCTGCCGCAACGCCTAGCGTGTCGAGAAGCAGGAGCGACGCGAAACGCCTTGCCTCCGGTGGGATGCAAGAGGGGGGCGCGACCAAGATGAATTCTTGGACCGGGCCGAAGCGGGCGCGAAGCTTGGCTCTGCACGACATGACTCAAGCCTTCCGGCATTGAAGCGCTCACAATTTTAGCGCCTGCCTTTCAATATCCACGGCAGGGATCGACGATATTGCGCCTCTTCTCTCCGCGCTGCCAACGCTCGACATTGTCGCAGAACATCTCGACCGATCGTCTCTCCCATCCCTCATAAACGCTTGAGCAATGAGGGGTGATGATCACGTTCGGCAGATCCCAGAGAGGGCTTTCGCGCGGCAGGGGCTCGGTTTCGAACACGTCGAGCGCTGCCCCCTGCAAATGGCCATCCTTGAGGCTCTCGAGGAGAGCCGCGTGCCGAACGATTCCGCCACGCGAGACATCGATCAGGACGGCGCCCCGCTTCATGCTTGCGAATTGCCGCTTGTCGAGGAGGTGACGCGTCCTCCGCGTGAGCGGTAAGGAGACGAGCACGAAATCGGCCTCGGCGAGCACTTCATTGAGTTTGTCCGGACTCGCGACGTGCTCGACATGGGGTGTCGCGATCGGGTTTGCGCGAATCCCGATGACCCTCATGCCGAGCGGCCCGGCAAGGGATGCGGCGGCACGTCCAGTGTTGCCGAGGCCAAGAATGGCGAGGGTGAGCCCTTTTAGCGAGGCGACTTTCCCGTCGCTCCAGCGATGTTCGCGCTGGCGGGCGGCAAATTCGGGAAAGCCCAGCGTGAAATGCAGGATCGCCGCCAAAGTGTATTGGGCCATTGTCTCGGCGCCGACGCCCGCAGCGTTCGTCACGGTGAGGCGAGAACTATCCCAAGGCGCGAGGTGATCGATTCCGGCCCCGCCCACCGACACCCAATGCAAGGTCGGGCAGGCGAGAATGGCCGCACGGGGAAAGCCTGGCGTGCCGGCAAAGCGCACGCTGTAGAGGATTTCCGGTGGCTCGCGCTCGAGTGCTGCGGGCAGGTCGGCGTAGCTCGTGCAACAGGTGATAGCCGTCCCGGCAAGGCGGCGACGTAGAATGTCGAGCACGAAATCGGGCTTGTCGTAGTGAATCATGAGCTTCATTGCGCTCACCGTCGCTGACGCG